>NZ_KB894599.1 GCF_000374545.1 Anaeromusa acidaminophila DSM 3853 | reverse complement strand
GAGAGTTTTCTTTCTCAAGTTCTTTCAGCTTTTTAGCATCGGAAGAAGTCATTCCTCCGTATTGCTTACGCCAACGATAATACGTTTGCTCTGTTACTCCGAGCTGCCGTGAGGTTTCAGCAATCGTCTTTCCTTGTCCGCACAGGATTTCCGCTTCTCTTAAATGCACGATGATTTGTTCTGCCGTATACCTTTTCTTCCCCATGTTTTTCGCTCCTTTTTAAGTTAGTCTAGCATACTTTTTTCTAACTTAAAATCTGGCTCGATTTTCGGGGGGCATGCCAATATTGCCGGAACTTGTGCTCCTGCGATTGGAAAAGATGGAGCGGTGAAAGGCGCAATCGTGAATTTCCGCGATATTACGACGGCTTGGCAGAAACAGAAGCGTGATGAATACTTAAGCCAACATGATGTCTTAACAGGAGCATTTAATCGGTTCTTTTTTAAAAAACGAATTGAAGAAGAAATATCATGGTCTGAGCGGTATCAGGAGCCGCTTAGTATGATGATGCTTGATTTGGATTATTTTAAAAGAATTAATGATACTTGGGGCCATCCTGTGGGCGATTTTGTGTTAAAAGAGCTGGCCCAGCTTGTTCGTGGTTTGATTCGCAAAACGGATTTTTTGGTGCGCTTAGGGGGCGAGGAATTTATTGTCGTTATGCCGCAGACGAATAGCGGCGATGCAGTTAGTGCAGCGGAAAAAATTCGCGCTCATTTAGGAAATCATGAGTATCCATTGGTGGGGCAAATTACAGTTAGTATTGGCGTAGCGGAGCATGTAGAATTAGAATCGTTTGACAGCTGGTACGAACGCGTGGACAGCGCCATGTATCGGGCTAAAGAAAATGGGAGAAATTGTGTTGCTAGTGCCGATGGGCAAGAAATACGTTCGATTGCAAGCGCTTTGCCAAAATGGAGAGAAGAATGGGAAAGCGGTCATGCCGGCATTGATAAACAGCATCGCGAACTGATTGAGATGGGCAAGGATCTTTATGATTTATCAATTCAAGGAACGGAGCCTCAACTTGTATTAAAACAATTAGATCAAGTACTGCAGTATCTTGAAGAGCATATTGCCTATGAAGAGGAAATTCTGGTTCAAACCGGCTATCCAGAGTATGCGCGGCATAAAGAAATTCACGACGGATTGATCGATATTTCATTCAAATTGAGAGAGACATACACACAGCGCAGATTGAGGCCTGCCATTTTTTTCTCATTCTTTATTGATGACTTTATTTTTGGTCATATTTTACAAGAAGATAAAGACTTCTTTCCGTACCTGAGACAGAGGAATTGATCAAGGATATAAATTTTGCGTCAATGCAGGGGAAGTAGAGAGGCCTTGCATAGTATAGTTAACCATAAAAGCCGTGCAAAAATGGGAGGTATTTCCTATTTTTGCACGGCTTTTATGTGTGGTAGCAATGAGTTAGGGCTGGGGGTAACAGAGAATATTTACATTTTGTCAATGCAGTGTTATATTGTAATAAAATAATTGTTCTGAAATATTGAAAAACAATAAGCTTTAAAGACCAAAAGTTGGGGACTTTGAGCTTGGAGTTGAGAAGCAAGAAGTCCTCTTATTACATATATGCTAAAAGCAAAATTTAAATTGGAGTTGAGGAAAAATGAACACACTGACGAACATGAAAGTGAGCATGAAGTTAGGAGTTTTAATCCTTGTGGCTTTTTTATCGTTGGGGATTGTCGGTTTTACCGGGTATTACTATCTCAATCAAGCCAGTAAAGACATAGCTATTATGTATGAAAAAAGGCTAATTCCGGTTCGTTTGTCTGTTGAAATCGCTTCATTTCTTAGAACGGCTAATGGCAATGTATTGGAATTGATGCTTACAACGGATGAGGCAAAAAACCTTGAGCTGAAGAAAGCGATAGAGGAGCGAGCTCAAGGAATTAACCAAAATATGGACAGTTTGAAGAAAATGCATTTGGATGCTAAAGCGGATGAATTGCTTGCTAAAATGGAACAGGCTCAACAAAAATACCGTGCCGCTAGAGGTCCGATACTAGAGTTGGCTTTGCAAAATAAGAACGCCGAAGCCTATGTGCTATATTCGGCGACGCTGGAGCCGCGAGCGAACGAGTATGTCGGCAGTGTGCGCGATTATACGGTACATATCCAGAAGATATCGGAGCAAATGAACGCCGATATACAAGCTGCCGAAGCAAAAGCCATACAAATTTTAATAGGCTGCATTTTGGTTGCTTGTATAATCCTGGGTTTCTTCGGCTGGATGATTAACAAAATGATTTCTCACCCCTTGCGGCTGATGGTCGCTTTTTGCGGAGAATTGGCCGCTGGCGATTTTCGTGAAAAACCGCGTAAGGTTAGCAGAAAAGATGAAATTGGGCAAGTGGCTGATGCGCTAGCGAATATGAGGAGCAATTTGCGTGGAATCTTACAACATGTCAACGAATCGACCGAGCACGTGGCTGCTTCCTCCGAAGAGCTGACTGCCAGTTCCGAACAATCGGCTCAGGCTGCCAATCAAGTGGCCGCTTCAATTACGGATGTAGCTAACGGAGCGAATAAGCAGCTGGTAGCGGCGAATGAAGCGTCCGACGTGGTTTCTCAGATGTCCGCGAGCATTCAGCAGGTTGCAGCAAATACCAATCTTGTTGCGGAGCAATCCGCACAGGCGGCTGGCAAAGCTAAAGAAGGTGGCGCTTCTGTTGAAAAAGCAGTGGCCCAAATGGTGCGCGTTGAAGAAACTGTTAATGCTTCAGCGAGTGTGGTAGCAAAACTAGGCGAGCGGTCAAAAGAAATTGGACAGATCGTTGACACTATTTCCGGTATTGCCGGGCAAACAAACCTTCTTGCGCTTAATGCGGCAATAGAAGCGGCACGCGCTGGAGAACAGGGGCGCGGTTTTGCGGTTGTGGCGGAGGAAGTACGCAAACTTGCGGAGCAATCGCAGGAAGCTGCCGGCCGAATTGCCAATATGATTGGAGAAATTCAAGGAGATACCGGAAAGGCCGTTTCGGCAATGAATGAGGGAACGCGCGAAGTCAAAACAGGCGCAGAGGTGGTTAGTGATGCTGGAGATGCCTTCCAAGAGATTGTGAAGCTGGTATCGGATGTTTCCGGACAAATCATGGAGATCTCTGCGGCTATTCAGCAGATGGCAAGCGGAAGCCAACAAATTGTGGAAACGGTTAAGACCATCGATGGTCTCAGTAAATCCTCTGCAGCCGAAGCGCAGAGCGTATCCGCAGCTACGGAGGAACAACTGGCTTCTATGGAAGAAATTGCGTCCGCCAGCCAAACGCTGGCATCCTTGGCTCAGGATTTACAAAAGGAAGTTTCAAAATTTCAGATTTAGTTAAGAGCGGTGAACAAACGAAGTTCCTGTTACTAATAGGGATGGAATATTTGGCCATAGGCTCTAATTGAGCGCAAAAAGTCGTGAACGTTAAAAAACGTTCACGGCTTTTTAGCTTAAAATCAGAAGAGCAGGGTTACTGTCGATGGAAAATACATTGGAAATGGGTAGTGGTCGGAGATGGATTGTAGTAATGATGCGGTTGGTCGGCTCGAAAGAAGAGAGTGTCGCCCTCTGATAAATTGGAAGAGCGCCCATTAATAGTTACAATTAAGGATCCTTCTAGTACAAAGACGTATTCAGTAGAATACGCGTCATGGGGAGCCGAATTGTGTGTGTGCATCGAGTCAAGCTCGGCAATGAAAATGCCAACAGGAGAAAAGGAATTCGAAAAGATCGGCCATAAACGCAAGCCAGCGTCGTTGTCGATGAGTGGAGGTTTTGATTTTTTACGTACAATTTCAAGGGGATATTCATGAGTTTCCAATAAATCACCTAGAGCAACTCCTAGGCCGACAGCTATTTTCCAAAGGGTATTAATGGTTGGGTTGGAATCGCCGCGTTCGATTTGGCAGAGGAGGGCTTTGCTAACCCCGGAAGATTCGGCTAGTTTGTCAAAACTGAAATTTTTTTCTTTGCGCAAACGAATTACATTTTGGCTGATGATTTCGTTCAGGTTGTTCAAAATAAAAACTCCTCTTCGTGAGAATGTGGGATAGTAATTACCTTGCCTTACTTTATTTTATAGAGCTAATTATGTTCAGAACATGATACAGAGTAGGCTAGAAATATTGTATCATACTCTAATGGCTGGGTAATAATGTAATTGAATAGATTTTATAAATTTACAACATGTAAAGGATGATTTTGGAAATAAATACAATATAATATTAAAAATGAAAAGGAGCGAGTGGAAAAGGAGAGAAGGGAATAAGAAGTAAAGCGGAAGACTACGAGTGTAGTCCGCTTTCTTCGACGCACTAGTAATGCAACAAACTGAAACGGAGGAGGGATCAATTGTTTAATACAGTGCAGCCGTCTCCCGGTAAGCAGGAAGTGTTAGGAAAGAGAATGTATTTTTTAGATCATTTGCGGTCTTTTATTATTATCTTGGTTTTGGGGTATCATGGGGCGTTAGCCTATATGGTTCGGGGGCCGCAATGGTATTATGTGGTTGATACGCAAAATAGCTTTCTCTTTAATGTTATTGTGACTATTAGTGATGTCTTTGTAATGCCGACTTTATTTTTTCTTGCTGGATTTTTTGGCATTCGCTCATTGTTGCGAACAGGTCAAGTCGTTTTTTGGAGGAGCAAACTAGTAAGGATTATCATTCCTTATTTTGCGGGGATTTTACTTTTAGCGCCAGCTGTGAACTATATTTATTTTTTAAGTCGTTTGGATACGCCGCCAGCGTACTTGGATTATTGGTGGAATATTTTTTTTGGTCTGGCGCGCCAACATGCGCATTTGTGGTTTTTGGGTGTTTTGACGGTGTTCTTTCTAGGATTATCGATCCTCTTGCGTTTCTATAAACCGTTGGAATGCGTTGCTAGGCAGCCCGAGATACCGTCAAATAAACTCATTGTTGGCTTCGGGCTGGCGACAAGTATCGCTTTTTTTAGTGCAAAGCAATTTGTTGATGATTTTACCTGGATTATGATTCCTAATGTGATCATGTTTCAACCGACGCGCTGCACTTTTTATATTTTCTATTTTGCGTTAGGTGTTTATGCGTATCGTAAACAGTGGTTTGCTACTTGCGGCTATATGCCGAGGGTCAAGTTTTGGCTACCAATGGCTATTTTATTGGGAGGTGTTTATGCCCGCTATAGAATGGTCTTATGGTCTAAGCGAGAATTGACGGTAGTCATGCTTGGCAATGATGTATTATATGGCTTTTTCTGTTTGGCAGCCGTATTGGGTTTGATTGCATTGTTTCATCAGCGGATGAATTACACTGCGAATTTATTGCGTAAACTAGCCGGAAATTCTTATGCTATTTATTTTATTCATCAGCCTATTTTAATGTTGAGCATATTGGCGATGCGTGCCTATCCCCTGCCTGTGGGTATAAAGTATATGCTTGCTTGTTTTTTCGCTTTGGTGATTTGCTTTTTGATTTCTGAACTTGCTCTTTCCCGCTTAAAGCCTTTTCGCGTGACAAAAAAGCGGGCTAATGAAAATGAAGAATGCCTTAAGGCATAGGTGCGGTGCTTTAGCATCTCAGTAATAGTGATACAAGGCTGTGTTTCTTGATGAATTCAAGAGAGGCAGCCTTGTTTAGTTTCCTGTGAGCGGGACTGTTCAGAGATAACTAAGAATGGGTAAATCACCCGTCGGGTGATATCGGTTAGGGAAAATACCTTATACAATGATAGTGTTAGGGATTTTTGGAAGCAAAAAGCAAGGAGGCATGAGTATGAAAAAATGGATGCAAGTAGTGTTGGTATGTGTTGCTGTATGCATAGGGAGCGCATTTTTAGGGGCGGAGCGGGTAGAGGCCGCGGAAAAGGTCGTTTGGACAACGACGAATTTGTATTATGAGTTGGACGGGCAAGGGCGTCCTCAAAATGTTCTCGTAATCGAAGGGTATTTTACAAATCATACGGATAAGTATATTAACTATATTTACGAACTAAACCTGTCCGCTACCATGAGAGCTGATATTGGGGCAGGGTATGTAGATACTGTGAAGGGAACGTTTCGAAGTTTTGAAAAGATGATTGACCCTCATAGTGAGTCGGCCCATACCTTTAGAATTACAAATGCAAAAATCGTTTGGCCTATTGAAGAATATGAAGTGGTTCAAGGCTATACGAAATGGAAGCAAAGTGATGCTGCTGGTTGAGTCGGCTTGAGGGGAAAATGAGATGAGCAGATGGGTCCTGTGAGTTACTTGATGGTGAGATCAAAAAAATGGAGGATGAAATTATGATGACGCGTTTATTGATGGCGGGGCTGCTTTCCATGGCGGTATTGCTCGCCGGATGTTCCAATAGCCCGGAAGATGCAAAAAAAGAGCTGGCTGATAAAAAAATTCAATACAATGAGCAGAGTTTTGTGAAAGCGATAGAGGATCAAAAGAAGGATATTGTTGAGCTGTTTATTGAAGCGGGCATGAGCCCGAATGTTACAACCGCTAATGGTACTCCGTTGGTAACCGCAGCGGCAACTGGCAATGTAGAGATGGTTAAATTTTTGGTTGAAAAAGGGGCGGACGTAAATAGTAAAAGTAAAGATAAAGGGGAGTTAACGTCGCTGTTTGCTGCTATTCTGGGGGGCGGGAAAGACAAAGACAAGCAGGAGACGGTTAAGTTTTTGCTAGATAAAGGGGCGGATGTGAATGCGCGCTTTACTTCTAAAGGGTTTGAGGCAACGCCGTTGATGATGGCAGCGGCGGAAAAGGATACAGAGATCGTTCGGTTATTGCTGGCTAAGAAGCCGGATGTTCAAGCGATAGATGCTGGTACGGGTCTGAATGCGTTGATGATGGCTGTGCTTAACAATAATATTGAAAATACCAAGGAGCTTTTGGCGCAAGGCGCTGACGTGAAGTAAGAAGGCAAAAAACAATGTTACGGCGCTTGCGTTGGCTAAACAAGAAAAAAATAAGGAAATGATTACGATTTTGACGAATGCGGGAGCTAAGTAAAAAAAGGAGAATCGCAACCATGTGTTGCGATTCTCCTTTTATCATCCTGATTCCAGCTGGTTTCAGAATTGCTATCAGCCGCATGCTGATAACTTTTCTTCCAAGAACAACGCTCGTTCTTGCTCCCAACTCATGCCACTCTGTGATCTCATCCCTTCTGTTGGCATGACGACTAACTCAGTCGCTCAGGATACAGAACTCGTCGGATGAGATGTTGAAGTGGGCTATCTGATCTTGCTTTGCCCCACTTATGACTCTTTGATCCCTTTATGACCCTTTGACCAAACGGCCCTCTTCTTACTTTTATAGTACATCACCAAGAGATTAATGTCAACGTGGAAGGGAATTTATATTGTATTCATCGGCAAGATTTTCATTGAAAACCTTAAATACAATACTCTTGCGTTCGTTCGCTTTTAGCGGGTTCCCAATACTTCGCCATCAGACAGCGCCGCCTGCGCTGCGGCCAAACGAGCTACGGGCACGCGGTAGGGAGAGCAGCTGACAAAGTCTAAGCCGATTTCATGACAGAATTGGATGGAGCTTGGGTCGCCGCCATGTTCGCCGCAGATGCCAATCAGAAGCTCCGGGCGGGTGGCGCGGCCGCCAGCGACAGCCAGGCGCATCAGCTTGCCGACGCCTTGGCGGTCCAACTCGACAAAGGGATTGGTTTTAAGAATCTTCTGCTCCAAATAATACGGCAGGAATTTTCCTTCCGCATCGTCGCGGCTGAAGCCGAGGCAAGTCTGAGTTAGGTCGTTGGTGCCGAAGCTAAAGAACTGCGCGCTGGCGGCCAACTCGTCCGCCAGTAGGGCGGCCCGGGGCAGCTCGATCATGGTGCCGGCGGTATAGTGGAACTGTACCTGGCGTTCTGCCATGACTTCCTGCGCAATGCGGTCAATGCGTTCTTTGAAAAAATCCATTTCCTCCCGGCTGAGGGTGAGGGGAATTTCTACTTCAGGAAGTACTGTGAGGCCTTCTTTAGTCAGTCTAGCGGCGGCATTCATAATGGCTTGGATTTGCATATCGTATACTTCGGGATACGTAATGCCTAAGCGGCAGCCGCGGTGTCCCAGCATGGGGTTGAATTCGTGAAGGTGACGGACTTTTTTGAGGAGGAGTTCTTTTTGCGCCAGTTCCTGAGGAGCGTTGCCCAAGGTTCGAAGACGAGTGGTTTCTACGAGCAGCTCTTCCAGACTGGGCAAGAACTCATGGAGCGGCGGGTCCAGCAGACGGATGCAGACCGGATAGCTTTCCATAGCTTTTAAGATGCCGTAGAAGTCGTTTTCTTGCATAGGCAGTAAATGTGTTAATGCATCTTGACGCGCTTCTAGGGTTTCGGAGAGAATCATCTGCTGCACATAAGGAAGACGATCTTGGGCCATAAACATATGCTCCGTGCGGACCAGCCCGATGCCGGTGGCTCCGAAGGAACGCGCTTTGGCGGCGTCTTCCGGGGTATCGGCGTTAGCGCGGACATCCAGGCGGCGATATTCGTCGGCCCAAGCTAAAAGAGTCAGGTATTCCGGTGAGAGTTCCGGCTCTTTTAAGGGGATGGAACCGCTGATGACCCGGCCGGTGGCGCCGTCAATGGAGAGGAGATCGCCTTCCTTCAAGGTTAAATCGCCGATGCTCAAGGTTCTGGCATGATAATCGATGCGAGCGGCTTCGCAGCCGCAAACGCAGGGTTTGCCCATACCGCGGGCTACCACAGCGGCGTGGCTGGTCATGCCGCCGCGGCTGGTGAGAATACCTTGGGCCATGACAATGCCATGAATGTCGTCGGGAGTCGTTTCAGTGCGAACTAAGAGGACTTTTTTGCCTTGGCGTCCTAATAATTCGGCTTCGTCTGCGTCAAAGACAATCATTCCGGAAGCGGCGCCAGGCGAAGCGGGCAGGCCTTGGGTCAGAACGTCGAGCTTAGCGGAGCTGTCGATCTGGCGGTGCAACAATTGGCCAATTTGCGCCGGTTCTACCATAAGCAGTGCGTCAGCGCTGCTTACCAGGCCTTCTTGTACTAAATCATGAGCTACTTTGACGGCCGCGGCGGCAGTGCGTTTGCCGTTGCGAGTCTGCAGCATATAGAGCTTGCCTTTTTCGATGGTGAACTCGATATCTTGCATGTTCTTATAGTGTGTTTCTAAGGTTTTTACGATTTTACGGAATTGTTCATAGACGTGCGGCATATCGTCCGCCAACTTTTCAATGCTTTGGGGCGTGCGAATGCCGGCGACAACGTCTTCGCCTTGGGCATTCATTAAGTACTCGCCGTAGAGTTTGTTTTCACCGGTGGAAGGATTACGGCTGAAGGCGACGCCGGTGCCGGAGTCATTGCCCATGTTGCCGAAAACCATGGACTGGACATTGACGGCGGTACCCAGGTCGTGGTCGATCTTATTTAGGTTGCGATAGACAATGGCCCGGTCGTTATTCCAGGAGCGGAAAACGGCGGTAATAGCCATGAATAGCTGTTCTTTAGGTTCTTCCGGGAAGTAACGACCGCTGTGTTCGTGAACCAGTTTTTTATACTGGCGAATGACTTCCTTGAGAGCGTCGGCGCTGAGATCTTGGTCGAAGCGAACGCCTTCCGCTTCCTTGACGTCATCAAGACGCTGCTCGAATTCGTATTTATGGATGTCCAAAACGACGTCGGAGAACATTTGGATAAACCGACGATAGGAGTCGTACGCAAAACGCTCGTTGCCGGTAGCTGCGGCTAAGCCTGCGACGGTGTTGCTGTTCAGGCCGAGGTTTAAAATAGTATCCATCATGCCGGGCATGGAGAAAACGGCGCCGGAACGAACCGATACCAACAACGGGTTGGAGGCGTCCCCGAAACGCTTGCCGGTTTGTTCTTCCAAGACGGCTAGTTGACGGGATACTTCTTCTTCCATACCTGCAGGTAGTTTGGCGCCTTGGGCATAGTATTCGCGGCAGCCTTCGGTGCTGATGGTGAAGCCGGGAGGCACGGGCAGACCTAAATTGGTCATTTCAGCTAGATTGGCGCCTTTACCTCCTAATAGTGAGCGCATTTCGGCGCTTCCTTCCGCGAAAAGATATACATATTTTTTCATCGTAATTCGGCTCCCTTCCGGTAATATTCTAATACTTTAGCGGCGGTTTCTTCGGTGGCTTTATTCGTAACGTCGATAATCGGGCAGCCGATTTTTCGCATAATGCGCATGGCATACTCGATTTCTTCGAGGATACGGTCAAAGTTGGCGTATTCCGCTGTTTGCGCTAGCCCCATGGTGCGTAGACGTTCGCGGCGTATTTCATAAAGATGGTCCGGTTTGATGGTAAGACCTACCGCTTTACTGGCCGGTACTTGAAAGAGTTCCTGCGGTACGGTCACTTCCGGAACCAGCGGCAGATTGGCGGCTTTAAGTCCTTTGTGCGCCAGATACATGCACAAAGGCGTTTTGGAGGTGCGCGATACGCCTGTGACGACGATATCCGCTCGCAGTAAACCGCGCGGCTCTTTGCCGTCGTCGAATTTGACGGCGAATTCAATGGCCTCAATGCGATTGAAGTACGCTTCGTCGATTTTGCGCAGGATGCCAGGCTCGTTGCGCGGGTCTAAACCGCTGATCTGTGTGAGGGCGTCAACAACAGGGCCCATTACATCCACACAGGTTAAATTCAACTTTGCAGCCTTGGCTTTCAGGGCTTTACGTAAATTGGGGCTAACTAAAGTGTAAATCACAGCGGCGTTGGCAGTGGCGGCAGCTTCCTGCAAAGCTTCCTCTACTTGGTAAACGGAAGCCAGGTAGGGCATGCGGCGCAATTCGACATGACCGGCGTCAAATTGGCTGCAGGCGGCTTTGGTGACGACTTCCGCCGTTTCCCCGACTGAGTCGGAAAGCAAGAAGAGAACAGCGGGATGCGCGGACGTACCGGAATGAGTCATGAAGAAACCTCCTTTATGAGCGGCTGCCCATTTGTACAAACAGCCTTGTGATGTTGGACTTGGTGAAGCGGCCAAGCAGGCGGTAACGTTCTCCGTCCGGCGTGTTTTCTATAGTGACTACCGGCAGGGAGTCGACTTGATGTGTCAGCAGCTTCTGCGCAGCCCGGAGCACGGACTCTTCCGGCGTGGTCACAATAATGTTGGGCATGCGAGTCATGATTACACTGATGGGCAAGTCTTCCAGCTTGCGCTGTCCTAACGCAGTTTTTAAAAGGTCTTTGCGCGAAACTACGCCTTCCAGAAAGCCTTCTTGGGAGACGATAAACATGGTACCCACGTCTTCGATGAACATTTTGACAATGACATCATAGACTGACGTTTTTTCGCGGACTGCTACGGAGATGGAATGCGCCTCCTTGACTCGCAAGGGGCTGAGCATGCCTGCGATAATGTCCTTTTCGTCTTTGCCGCTATAGTAGTAGCCTACCCGAGGGCGAGCTTCCAGCAGGCCGGACATGGTCAGAACTGCCAGATCCGCACGCAAAGCAGCGCGGCTGACTTGCAGGCGATCCGCCAGCTCTTTGCTGCTCAAAGGGCCGTTTTCCTTGACCCACTCAAGGATAGTGCGTTGACGTGCCGATAATTCGATGGTACTCACCTGCCTTATAAGTCTAGTTAATGTGTTTATTGCCATTTGTACGAGGAAATGGCATAGCCGATAAACAGAAAAAGATGTTTAATAGCACAAATAGCATACGCTAATTATAACATATAAGTACCTGTTGTTGGCAAGGGAAAATCGCTACAGGATAAAATTATAATGAAACAGAGGCCACAAGAAGGATTTACGCAAAAGAAAACGGAATTATTGTTTTATGAATTGAAAAACGGTTTTGTAATTTTTGGAAAAAAGTAAGACGGGTAAAATAATGTGCTGGTTTGAAGTGAACAAGGGGGACGATTTTGCGTGCGTGAGCTTTTAAAACGGATTGTTTTTGTATGCATGGCGTTGCTGTTTGCGGCTGGATTCTGGCAGCCGACGGCGGAAGCAGGGCTGATTAGTAAAGACCAGGAAATATCGATGGGCCGCGATGTGGCGAAAGAATTAGAGAAAAAATACGGTCTGGTAGATGACGCGCAGTTGCAAGAACGCATACAAAAAATAGGTATGAGCCTAGTGAAGGTATCGGATCGGCAAGACCTTCCTTATACGTTTAAGGTTTTAAATTCTAAAGAAGTGAATGCGTTGGCTGTGCCGGGCGGTTTTATCTATGTTTTTAAGGGGTTAGTGGATTTGATGCCGGATGACGATGAACTGGCTGGCGTTATCGGCCATGAAGTCGGGCATGTGGTTAAACGGCACAGCGTGAGGCAGATGGAAAAAAGTTTGGGAATGGGCTTGCTTTTCAGTGTGCTCTTCGGCGACAGAGGGGTGGCCTTGCAGAGTTTGGCGTATCAAGTGCTAATGGCCGGTTACAGCCGAGACGATGAGAGAGAAGCGGACCAACTGGGCTTTGTACATTCTTTTAAGGCGGGCTACAACCCCTATGGCATGGCTATGGGTTTACGCAAACTAGCCACAATAAATCAAAATTATCACCCGGACTTATTTTCCAGTCATCCCGAGGCGAATTCACGGGTGGAAAAAGTACTGGGCTATGCGCGGGATGCCGGTGTGCGTCCTTTTGTAGATGAAGGCGCTAAGCAGGTGAAGGATGGAGCATGGAATCTGCCTCCCTTTAAATCGACTGTTGCCGGGCAGGAACCTGTATTTCGGGCTTTCTCTGCAGCAGGAGCTATTTATCGGGCCCGGAGCAGCGCGGGATTTTCACCGGAGCGTTATGTGCCGGACAGTGACGGAACCCAGTTTTATATCTATTATGATGACCGACGCATTATGACAATCGCAGAAAGTGATGCCGCCGCCTACGGGGTTTCTCAGGAAGAACTGATGGAACGATACTTAGAGGCGTTGCGGCGGTACTGAAACAATAAGAAAGCAGCAGGTGGTAGTGAGACGATAGGACTGACAGTCAGGAAGGGAGAGAAGCGTGAATATGAAATCTGATCTTGAACAACAAAGCTCCAAAGAAATATTCCGCAAGAATTTTGTAACCCGTGTACAGTCTTTGTACGGGAAAAGTATTGACGAGGCCTTGCCAAGCGAAAAATATATGGCTTTAGGCATGGTGGTCCGGGATTACATTAGCTCGAACTGGATCCAGACAAATCAGCAATATTCGGATCGCGGCGAAAAACAGGTTTACTATTTTTCTATTGAATTCCTGCTGGGACGCCTTATGGAGCTCAACCTTATTAATTTGGGCATTCGTGATGTGTGTGAAGCGGCCTTGAAGGAAGTAGGAACCGATCTTCAAGAATTATTGGAAGTGGAACGGGACGCTGGTTTGGGCAACGGCGGTCTGGGTCGCTTAGCAGCGTGCTTTTTGGATTCTCTGGCGGCCATGGGGCTGCCGGGGCATGGCAATGGCATTCGCTACCGCTATGGCTTGTTTGAACAAAAAATTGTCGATAATTATCAGGTAGAACTGCCGGATCATTGGCTTAAGGACCGCTATGTATGGGAGTACCGCAAGGCGGACAAAGCGGTGACGGTGCGTTTTGGCGGTCACATTGAAATGATCGAGCAAGACGGGCATATGCGGGTGGTACACCAGGATGCTCAGGCTGTCTTGGCGGTTCCTTATGACGTGCCTGTTATCGGTTATGACAATAATACGGTTAATACCCTGCGCTTGTGGAACGCGGAGCCGTTGCAAAGCGAGTTTGATTTGACTAGCTTTAACCGCGGCGACTATCTGCAAGCAGTACAATATCAGCAGCAGGTAGAGGCGATCTCCAAGATTTTGTATCCGGAAGATACCTTTTACGAGGGGCGTCTTTTACGCTTAAAACAGCAGTACTTTTTTGTTTGCGCGGGACTGCAGAGCATTTTGCGGCGATTTAAGCGCAAATACTCGGATATGCATCTGTTGCCCGACAAAGTAGCGGTGCATATCAATGATACTCATCCTGCCGTAGCCATCCCCGAGCTGATGCGTCTTTTGATGGATGAAGAAGGTTTGGGATGGAATGAGGCTTGGGATATGACGATCCGTACGGTGTCCTATACCAACCATACGATTTTACCGGAAGCTTTGGAAAGCTGGCCGGTAGATATGTTTGCTACGTTGCTGCCTCGGGTGTATCAGATTGTGGAGGAAATCAACCGTCGCTACTGTGCGCGGCTGTTAGACCGCTTTCCGAATGATGATGAAAAAATTAGGCGTATGGCCATTATTGCCGACGGCATGGTCCATATGGCGCGGCTTGCGGTGTTAGGAAGCTATAGCGTTAACGGCGTGGCGGCCATTCATACGGATATTTTAAAGCAGCATCTTTTTCATGACTTCTGGAAGGAAACACCGCACAAATTCAACAATAAAACTAACGGGATCACGCATCGCCGCTGGCTGCTCAAAGCCAATCCGCGTCTTTCTAACTTGCTTACGGAAACCATTGGCGACTCCTGGATCTATCATCCTACGGATTTGGGGAGGCTGGCGCATAAGCGGCATGACGCAGGGCTGTTGGCGGAATTGGACCGGGTGAAAAAGGCCAATAAGCTGGATCTGGCTGATTTTGTGAAGCGTCAGTACGGCGTATCCATCGATCCGGAATCTATTTACGATGTGCATATTAAACGGATTCACGCGTATAAACGGCAGACTCTGAATATTCTTCACGTAATCCATCTTTATAACCAACTGCAAGAAAATCCGGATTTGGACATGGTTCCGCGGACCTTTTTCTTTGGCGGCAAGGCGGCGCCGAGCTATAATACGGCAAAACAGGTAATTAAGCTGATTAACGAAGTGGCGGACAAAGTCAACAGTGATCAGCGAATTGATGGAAAGTTGAAGATTGTTTTCTTAGAAAACTATTCCGTTTCCTTGGGTGAGAAGGTATTTCCGGCTGCCGACGTGAGCGAGCAAATTTCCACCGCCAGTAAGGAAGCGTCCGGTACCGGAAATATGAAGTTTATGATGAACGGAGCGGTCACCATCGGTACGCTGGACGGAGCTAACGTAGAAATCGCCGAGGAAGTAGGCGACGAAAATATATTTATTTTTGGCCTGAAAGCGGAAGAGGTCTTCCAATACTACGCGCAAGGAGGCTATAACGCCTGGGATATTTACAACAGCGATACTCGGGTTCGACAAGTTATTGATCAGATTATGAGAGGCGTTTATGACGGCGGGGATTCGTACAAGCTGTTGATGGATTTGCTTTTGGGGCATAATGACCAGTTCTTTGTATTGCGCGACTTCGACGCTTATGCGACAGCGCAGCAGCGTCTGGACGCTGCTTATCGTGATCGCGAGGGATGGCTGCGGCGCAGCTTGGTGAACATTGCCATGTCTGGCGTGTTTTCCAGCGATCGCACCATTGATGAATATGCTAAAGCGATTTGGAAAATTCGCCCTGTGGAAATACTGCAAGAATCGTAGCAAGAGAAGAATGGGAAAGGAGGGTGTGAATGACACCTTCGCCTTTATCCAAAGATAATCTCTATCTATTTAATGAAGGAACGCAGTATCGCGCCTATCAAATATTGGGGGCGCATTGCATGAAACAGGACGGCGTGGATGGAGTGCGCTTTGCTTTATGGGCGCCGCATGCCAAACTGGTCCAGCTTGTGGGGGATTTTAACGCTTGGGAAGGACAGCATCATGCAATGAAGCTCCATTCCCGCTCTGGAATATGGCAGCTCTTTGTACCGCAAGCTAGTGCGGGCATGGCTTATAAGTATGTTATCCATACTGCTAACGGCGAAGTGTTGGAAAAGAGCGATCCATATGCCGTGCATGCGGAGACGCCTCCCAAATCGGCCTCAGTAGTATGGGAGCTTGGCGGCTATGAGTGGCAGGATGCCTTGTGGCAGGAACGGAAAAAGCAGCAAAGTATTTATGAATCGCCTGTGCTCATTTATGAAGTCCATATGGGATCTTGGCGACGCGCGCCTGGCGGGCGATCATTGACATACCGAGAACTGGCGGAGCAGCTTGTGCCGTATGCAGCGGAAATGGGCTATACCCATATTGAGCTGCTGCCATTGGCGGAGCATCCCTTTGACGGCTCTTGGGGCTATCAGATTACCGGCTTTTTTGCAGTGACCAGCCGCTATGGGACGCCGCAAGATTTCATGTATTTTGTAGACTGCTGCCATCAGCAAGGTCTTGGGGTCATCATGGATTGGGTACCGGGGCATTTTTGCCGTGACGGTCATGGCTTGCGTCGTTTTGACGGCACGCCTCTTTATGAGCATCCTGATCCGTTGCAGGGAGAAAATGAAGGCTGGGGTACCTGCAATTTTGATTATGGACGGCCGGAGGTCAAAAGCTTTTTAATCTCCAACGCTCTTTTTTGGCTGGATATCTATCATATCGACGGCCTGCGGGCGGATGCGGTAGCCAATATTTTGTATCTGGATTACGGGCGGAAAAAAGGGCAATGGCGTCCGAATCGCTATGGCGGCAACGGCAATCTGGAGGGCATGGCGCTTTTGCGGCAGATCAATGAGACGGTGTTTCGGGAATATCCTCAAGCGATGATGATGGCCGAGGAATCAACGTCTTGGCCTATGGTTTCCTGGCCTACGGATTGCGGCGGTTTGGGGTTCAACTTCAAATGGAACATGGGCTGGATGAACGACATGCTCCGCTATATGGAGATCGATCCGATTCACCGCAAGTGGTACCATAATTTATTGACCTTTTCCTTGATGTACGCTTTTACGGAGAATTTTGTGCTACCCTTGTCTCATGACGAAGTAGTGCATGGGAAAAAATCGCTCCTGAACAAAATGCCTGGAGATTATTGGCAAAAATTCGCTAATCTTCGCGCCTTCTATGCCTATTGGCTGGCGCATCCTGGGAAAAAGCTGCTTTTCATGGGCGGAGAATTTGGCCAGTTTATCGAGTGGAAGCATGACGACAGCTTAGACTGGCATTTACTTGATTACCCTCAGCACCAGGCAATGCATCATTGCGTACGGGAATTGAACCGCTTTTATCGCCAGCATGCTGCTTTTTGGGAAAACGATGATGATTGGGACGGATTTTCTTGGCTGGATTGCCAGGATTACGAACACAGCGTAATTTCCTTTTTGAGGCGTGACCGTCAAGGAGAGGCGGTTCTGGTGGTTTGCAATTTTACCCCGGTGGTGCGCGATGGCTATCGCATCGGCGTTCCCGCGCCGGGTGAATATCAGGAAGTATTCAATACCGATGCCGGATGTTTCGGAGGCTCCGGTCAAGGCAATGGCGTAGTGCAATCGGAGCCGATACCCTGGCATAGTCAGGAATGTTCTGTTGTATTGCGATTACCGCCGTTGGCGACGGTGTATTTACGGCTTCATGCAGTTAAAGAAGAGCAAGAAATGACCAAGGATACGAGGGGGAATGGCTATGTCTAGAAGAGAGTGTGTCGCCATGCTCCTGGCAGGGGGCCAGGGCACGCGTCTGGGGAATTTGACGAAGCAGATTGCCAAACCAGCAGTACCCTTTGGAGGGAAATATCGGATCATCGATTTTACTCTCAGCAACTGCCATAATTCCGGCATTGATACGGTGGGCGTATTGACCCAATACAAGCCGTTAGCGCTAAATGCCTATATCGGCATAGGCAGCGACTGGGACTTGGACCGACGCGATGGAGGCGTTTTCGTTTTGCCTCCGTATATGAGTGAAGAAGGCGGTCAGTGGTACAAGGGAACCGCAGACGCCATTTATCAGAACTTGAATTTTCTGGAGCAGATGAATCCAGAGTATGTACTGATTTTATCGGGCGACCATATTTATAAGATGAATTACGCAAAAATGCTGGCTTTTCATAAAGAGGAGCAGGCAGATGTGACCATTGCGGTAATTCCCGTTCCTTGGGAAGATGCCAGTCGTTTTGGCATTATGTCGACCGATGAAAATGCACGCATTGTTGAATTTGCAGAAAAGCCTAAAGAGCCAAAAAGTAATTTGGCTTCCATGGGTATCTATATTTTCTCTTGGGCGGTTTTGCGACGTTATCTGCAAGAAGATGCGGAACTGGCCGACTCGTGCCATGATTTTGGTAAAAATGTTATTCCGGCTATGCTCAAAGAACGCAAGCGGCTCATGGCGTATGCTTTTGAAGGATACTGGAAAGACGTCGGTACAGTAGAGAGTTACTGGCAGGCGAATATGGATTTGCTGGAGGAGAAGCCGTCTCTGGATTTGTTTGACGCGTCTTGGCGTATTTACTCGGTCAATCCGGCGCGCCCGCCGCACTATCTCGGCCCGAAAGCAAAGGTGAAGCGTTCTTGCATTAATGAAGGCTGCCAAATTTTCGGCGAAGTGGAACACTCGGTAGTTTTCCCCAATGTAGTAGTCGAAAAAGGCGCTATAGTACGAGACTCCATCCTCATGCCTGGCGTGTATATTGGCGCTGGCTGCCGCGTGGAGAAAGCGGTAGTCGGTCGTCAGGTTCGCCTGGGAGAAAACTGCCGTATTGGCACCCCTGTAAATGCGCAAGGGCGGCGAGAGATCGTCGTCATTGCGGAGAAGCTCAAACTGCCGGCGGAAACCGTAGTAGATAAGACGCTTTCTTGCTATACGGAGTTGGCTTGCGCGCTGGCCGGAAGGGAGGGGAAATGATGGACTTAATGGCAATCATCAACCTGAATGAGCTGGACGACTTGGTCAGCGAGCTGACTCACAACCGGCCGTTAGGGGCCATTCCCTTTGCCGGACGGTATCGTTTGATTGACTTTGTCCTTTCCAATGTAGTAAATTCCGGCGTCGGCAACGTCGGAGTCTTGCTGGGGCATAAATACCGTTCCGTAGTGGATCATCTTCGCTCCGGCAAGGAGTGGGATTTAGCTCGTAAGCGAGAAGGATTGGCGCTTTTGCCGCCAGCCTATGCCACCTACCCGCGCTATATGGCGTATCGGGGGGATGTGGAAAATTTCCACGCTAATCTGGAATATTTGCGTTTCAGTCGGCAAAAATACGTGGTTATCGCCGGGTCGGAGGCGGTTTGCAATATTGATTTCCGGCCCGTCTTGGAATATCATCAAAGCTGCCATGCGGATGTCACCGTGGTATACAGCAAACGCAACTGCAAGGAGAATGACTGCAACGGGGCGCTGATGCTGGAAATGGATCATTGCGGGCGTATTTGGGATATGCATGTATCCGGCGGTGCGGCTTCGGAAGAACGCATGGCGTTGGGTATGTTTTTGTTGGAGCGGGAGCTTTTGATCGAATTGATTGAAGCGACTTCGGCTCGTGGGGGCTACGATTTTATCAAGCATTGTTTGATTAGTAATCTCAACGAGCTGGATATGTTCGGGTGGATGTATGATGGATATGTGGCTCGGGTTAATTCGGTGGCCACTTATTTTCAACATTCTATGGAGCTGTTGAAGCCGCCTATTTGGCAGGATTTATTCGGGCGTTGCGGAAATATTTATACTAAGGTTAAAGATGAGCCGCCAGCCCAGTATACAGAGGCCGCTCAGGTTACCAATTCCATGGTGGCTAATGGCTGCTATATTGACGGCGTTGTAGAAAACTCGATTCTTTTTCGCGGCGTTTCCGTAGCCAAAGGCGCGGTTGTGCGCAATAGCATCATTATGCAAAAAGGCGTGGTTGGCGAGAATTCTTGCTTGGATTATGTCGTGTGTGATAAAAATGTAAATGTTTCTGCAGGGAAAAGGCTCAAGGGAGAGGAAAATCATCCCGTTGTCATTCGCAAGGGAAGGAAGGTGTAAACGATGATGAAAGTGCTTTGCGTTGCTTCTGAGGCGGTTCCGTTTATCAAAACAGGGGGACTGGCCGATGTCATTGGTTCATTGCCCCAGGAACTGCACAAACATAAGGTGGATGTGCGGGTGGTACTGCCGTTGTATGAGGATATTCCTAAAGAATTTACTTCGCAAATGGAATCGGTAGCGGAGTTGAGCGTGCCGGTGTCCTGGAGGCAGCAGTATTGCGGCGTAAAGAAGCTAGTATATCAAGGCGTTACCTTCTATTTTTTAGATAATGAATACTATTTCAAGCGGCCAGGGCTGTATGGCTATTTTGATGATGCAGAGCGCTTTGCCTGGTTTTCACGGGCGGTGCTGGAAATGCTGCCGGTTTTAGATTTCCAGCCGGACGTGTTGCATTGCCATGACTGGCATGCTTCGTTAGCGGTGGTCTATTTGCGCAGTCTCTATCGGAATGAGGCTTTTTACCAAGGGATTAAGACGCTCTTTACGATTCATAACCTGCGCTACCAAGGCGTATTTGGTCGTGAAATTCTGGGCGATGTCTTGGGCTTGGGAGAAGATGTGTATGATGAAGCCTTGGAATTTAATCAGACTGTCAATTTGATGAAAGGCGCCATCGTTTATGCGGATCGTATCTCTACGGTCAGCTGCAGCTACGCCGAGGAAATTCAGCAGGCGTATTACGGCGAAGGGCTGGATGGATTGCTGAGGCAGCGTCATGGGCAATTGGAAGGGATAGTGAACGGCATTGATTATGCCAGTTATGATCCGAAAAAAGACGCTCATATATTTGTGAATTACGATGCGGACCATTTGTTGGCAAGACGTGAGAACAAGGCGCGATTGCAGGATCGGCTGGGGTTGCCTGTGCGGCGGGATGTGCCGATTGTCGCGATTGTCTCCAGACTGGTAGCGCCTAAAGGCTTGGATTTGATTGGACATATTCTCGGAGAGCTGGTTGCTGGCGAAGACTTGCAGGTGGTGGTATTGGGAACCGGCGATGCGCAATATGAAAAGATGTTCCAGCAAATGGCCTGGGATCACCCGAATAAAGTGTCTGTGAATATCTTCTTTGACGAAACCTTGGCCAGACAGATCTATGCGGCGGCGGATCTGTTTTTGATGCCGTCTCAGTTTGAGCCTTGCGGCATTGGGCAGATGATCGCCTTGCGTTATGGCGCTATCCCGATTGCGCGCGAAACGGGCGGCCTGAAGGATACCGTTTTTTCCTTTAATAAATACACCGGACGGGGTAATGGCTTTACCTTTGCCAATTACAACGCCCATGACATGTTGTATACAATTAAGCGGGCTTTGAATTATTTTTACGATAAGCCTGTTTGGGAAAAGATTGTGCGTAATGCGATGAATTGCGATTATAGCTGGGGTGCATCGGCTAAAAAATATGTTGAAGTGTATCGCGGTTTGCTGCGCTAGGGCTGCTAAAAACATACAAATTATGTATAGGGAACCACTGATTTTGAAAATGCTCCGCTGGCTGCTTTGGCTTTAGCGCGAGTATTGCCTAAATCAGTGGTTTCTTAAAAATAAGCAGGAGAAACGAGGCTGAGATGATGGCTGGTCATGAACAAACGACGACCGCCTGGGTGTATCATCATAGCTGGCGAAGTGAATTTCGTCAGCCTTTTGGAGCGGTTTGCTGCGGCGCTAACGTGCGTCTGGCTTTTCGGACGCCGCCGGCGGAGACGCTGCGCAAAGTCACTCTGCGGTTGTGGCTGCAAGGACAGGGAGAACGGCTGGTGCTGTTGGAGGATGCAGGCGAGGGCTGTTGGCAGGTGGACTACGAAGCGCCGGAGGAGCCTGGCTGGCTTTGGTATCATTTTATTGCCGAAGAAATGAATGGAACGGTTTGGTATTATGGCGCTAGTGAAGACGGCCTGGGCGGGCTTGGTTATCGCCGCTCACAGCCAGGGCCGCGTTCCTGGCAGATTACCGTGCATCAACAGCAAGCTGCGCCTAAGTGGCTGACCGATGGCGTCATCTATCAAATTTTCCCGGATCGTTTTTGCAATGGACAAGAAAAAGGAGAGATTCGCGGCGCGCAGCCGGGAAGTCTTTTGCACGCCCATTGGGAGGATGTTCCTTTTTATGTGCGGGATGTAGATACCGGCCATATGGTGGCGTATGATTTCTTCGGGGGCAATTTGGAAGGTATTTGCAGTAAATTATCCTATCTGGCGGACTTAGGCGTAACCATTCTATATCTAAACCCAATTTTTTTATCGGTGAGCAATCATCGTTATGACGTAGCGGACTATCATCAAATTGATCCAATGCTGGGGGAAACCAAGGATTTGGTGCGGCTTTGCAAGAAAGCGAAAGAATTGGGCATGCACGTGATTTTAGACGGTGTATTCAGTCACACCGGCAGCGACAGCATCTATTTCAATAAAGAAGGACGTTTTCCCGGCGTCGGAGCGTATCAGTCCAAAGAGTCTCCCTATTATTCCTGGTATCGCTTTAAGGAGTATCCGGAAGACTATGAAGCTTGGTGGGGCATTGGTACCATGCCCAATGTGGACGAGGTGAACGAAAGCTATCTGGATTTTATTATCCGAGGCCCAAACAGCGTGTTGCGGCATTGGCTTCGTTGTGGTGTCAAAGGCTGGCGGCTGGATGTAGTGGATGAATTGCCGGATGCTTTTTTGGAAGAGTTTTATCGGGTACTAAAGGAAGAAGACCCGGAAGCGGTGCTGATCGGCGAAGTGTGGGAAGACGCCTCGCGCAAGGAAAGCTACGGGCAGATGCGCCGGTATTTGCTGGGAGACGAACTGGACTCTACGATGAATTACCCCTTTCGCAAAGCGTTGCTGGAATTTTTCTTAGGGCGGATGACAGCCCAGCGCACCTTGCGGGTGCTGCGATCTTTGCAGGAAAACTATCCGGCGCCCCATTTTTATGGTGCCATGAATTTAGTCGGTAGCCATGATGTGCCGCGTATTTTGACGGAATTGGGTGAAGCGCCGCCAGGGGAAACACTGAGCGAAAAAGAGCGAGCTTTTTATCGCTTGCCTGAAGAACAGCGCCTTTTGGCGTTGCAGCGCTATCGCCTTTTAGTCTTGTGGCAAATGACCTTCCCGGGCGTGCCTAGCGTGTATTATGGCGATGAGGCGGGCGTGGAAGGGTATCGAGACCCTTTCAACCGAGGGACTTTTCCCTGGGGCCGTGAGGATGAGGAATTACTGGCTTGGCATCGCGCATTGATTCATCTGCGACGGAACCAGACTGCGCTGCGGCGTGGCTTTTGGCTGCCCTTGGAAAGCGGCCAGGAAGATGTGTTAGCGTTTTTGCGCACGATTGAGAACGGCCAGGATGCCTTGGACGGTCAAGGGGAAGAGGAAGTGCTGTTAATAGCCGTCAACCGACATGAGACGGAGGAACGCTGGCTGACGGTGACCGATGAAGTTCGCTTCAAGGGGCGCTTTGTCTCTTTAGTGGATGAAACGCAGCAGCCGGTAGCTGCGCGAGACGGCGTGGTGACTTTGCGCCTGCCGCCCTTGTCCGGCGTGGTGCTGAAACGTGAAGAGGCTTCAGTGCTGCCACGCAGCGCTGGCCTGCTTCTGCACCCCACTTCTTTGCCGGGGCCTTACGGCGGCGGTGATTTGGGACCGGAAGCGAGAAAGTTTGTTGATTTTTTGGCGCGCGCTGGACAATCTTGGTGGCAGATGCTGCCGCTCAATCAGCCTGGGCCGGCTAGCTGTGGTTCGCCGTATCAAGCGTTGTCCGCTTTTGCAGGCAACGTCGCATTGTTGTCGCCGGATGATTTGGTGACGGACGGTTGGCTGAGCGTGGCGGACTTGGAGCCTCTTTCTAAAGGAATTAATGGCGTTTATGATTGGGAGAGTGTTACCGCATATAAGGAACAATTGGTGCGGCGGGCTTTTGAGCGGTTGCAGCCGGAATGGGCGGCTGCGCCGGACTATACGCTGTTTTGCCAGTGTCATGGAGATTGGCTGAAAGATTACGCGTTGTTTCGAGCCGCTAAAAACCGCTACAAGGGGCTGCCATGGACGCAATGGCCGCAGGGCTTGCGCGAGAGACGTCCGGTGGCGTTGGATGAATTGCGACGGCAGGAAGGGGCGGCCGTTGAACTGTACCAATTTGAGCAGTTTCTTTTTTTCAAACAGGCTCGACGTTTGAGGGATTATGCTAACCAACAAGGCGTAAAGCTTTTGGGCGATTTGCCGTTGTATGTCGCTCACGACAGCAGTGATGTGTGGAGCCGGCAGCAGTATTTTTTGTTGGATAGCGAGGGAGAGCCTAGCGGCGTAGCTGGTGTGCCGCCGGATTATTTCAGCAAAGACGGACAGTTGTGGGGGAACCCCCTGTATGACTGGAAAGCCATGGGGCAGCAAAACTACCGTTGGTGGCGTCGGCGCTTGGAAGTGGTGCTGGAAGTGACAGACTGGGTGCGACTGGATCATTTTAGGGGCATTGAAGCCTACTGGGAAGTGCCTGCAGCAGCTGAAACGGCGGTGGAAGGATGTTGGCAGCCGGGACCGGGCGCTGCTTTACTAGCGGCATTGCGTCAAGAAGAAGGCGTGCTTCCTCTTGTTGCGGAAGATTTAGGGATTATTACGCCCGAAGTGGATGCTTTAAAAGAGGCGTTTTCCCTGCCAGGCATGGCCGTGTTGCAGTTTGCTTTTCGCCAGACGGAAGATGGAGTAAAATATCCGTTGGTGTCGCGCAATACGATTGTCTATACAGGGACTCATGATAATGATACAAGTCGTTCCTGGTTTGAAACGCTGGCCCGCCAAGATCCGGGACTGGCTTCGGACATTGCTCGCTTACTGCAGGTGCGGGGCGGAGGCGTAGAAGCGGTTGTGAGGGCTCTTATTCGCTACGCGTATGCTTGCGACGGAGATGTAGCCATTTTGCCTGTGCAAGATGTATTAGGCTTGGGTCGTGAAGGACGCATGAATGTGCCTGGCGTGGCGAAGGAAAATTGGCGCTGGCGATTGTCTCCGGGAGCGCTTGGCGAACGTCAGGCGGTCTGGTTGGCGGAATTATGCGAGCAATATGGACGGAAACAACGTTAACCAATTATAGAGTCGGTGTTTACGAAACTTTCCGGGTGTGCTATGATACAAGAAAAAGTATGCATATCCGGGGGGATTAGTATGAAATTAGCTTTGCGGGAACAAATCTTGATTGCCTTGTTTGCGGCATTGACGGCCATTGGCGCTTTTATCCAAATTCCTACGCCCTTGGTTCCTTTTACGCTGCAATATCTGTTTTGCGCGTATTCCGGCGTGATGCTAGGTGCGAAAAAAGGTTTGTATGCACAGCTTCTATATGTAGGGATCGGCTTGATTGGTATTCCTATTTTCACGAAAGGCGGCGGGCCTTCGTATATGCTGCAGCCGACCTTTGGATATCTGCTTGGCTTTATTGCTTGCGCGTATGTGGTAGGCTTGCTGACGGAGCGTCAGGAAAAGCTGCGCTTACTTCCTACGATGCTGGCGCTTTTGGCTGGTTTGACGGTCTTGTATGCAGCAGGAGTATTGTATTTGTACGGGATTGTCAATTTTTATCTGGGCAAATCCATGTCTATGCAGGGCGCTTTGGCGGCCGGTTTTCTGCCGTACATCACAGCCGATTTGATTTTAAGCGTTCTGATCGCGGTGACTTCCATCAAAGTAATGCCTGTGTTGCGGCGCAGTGGTCTTGTGCCGGCAGCGTTTAGCAAGTCAGCCTGAAAATGGAATTCAGCGTGAGTCTCCTTTGTTAACAGCATGATAGGAAGAGTGCAAGCCGGCTTGTAGCGTAAGACGCTGCAAGCTGGCTTCTTTGCAGCTGTTATGTCTATTTCTTATTTCTGTTAGGCATGGTATAATATTTGGTAATAAAAAATATGGAATATCAAGGAGGTGAACCTATGCCGTCGCTGGTGTAAACCGGCGAGGGCTGGGGAAGGGTTGGACCCTGCGTCGTTTATCGGGAATTTGCTGTTAGTCTTGTTTTTGGTGTTTTTGAATGGTTTTTTTGTGGCCGCGGAATTTGCTATGGTCAAGGTGCGCAGTACGCGTCTTGACACGCTGCTGCAGGAGGGCAATGGGCAGGCGAAGATGGCCAGGCAACTGGTGGATCATTTGGATGCCTATTTGTCGGCGTGTCAGTTAGGAATTACCTTGGCTTCGCTGGGACTTGGCTGGGTAGGGGAACCGGCGGTGGCTTCGATGATCTCGCCGGTGTTGACGGAGTTCGGTTTGCCGACAGCCGCCATTCATACTATCTCTTTTGGTTTAGCTTTTTCTTTTATTACGGCGCTCCACATTATTATTGGCGAGCTGGCGCCTAAATCGCTGGCCATCCAAAAGGCGGAAAGCGTAACCTTGCTGGTGGCTTGGCCTTTGCGCGCGTTTTATCGCTTAATGTATCCGTTTATTTGGGCTTTGAATTCTATGGCTAATTCTCTCTTGCGCCTGGGCGGCATTTCTCTGGCGAACGAGCAGGATGCAGCTCATACGGAAGAAGAAATTCGTATTTTGATGGAAGAAAGCCATCGTCAGGGGTATATCGATCGTACCGAGCTAACCTTTGTTGACAATATTTTTGATTTTGCCGAACGCAATGTACGCGATGTCATGGTACCTCGTACAGATATGGTGTGCTTGTATTTGCAGGATGATTTCGCGGTCAGTTTGGATACGGCGGTGGAAGAAAAGCTGACAAGGTATCCGGTATGCGATCCGGACAAGGATCATATCGTGGGGTTTGTACACATCAAGGATATGCTCCAGGCGGTGGCGCGGCAAGAACAGCCTGCGCTGCGAGATATGATGCGGCAGGTCTTGTCAGTGCCGGAGTCCATGCCGTTAAGCGACTTGTTGCGGTTGCTGCAGCGGAAGAAATTGCAGTTGGCGATTGTAGTGGACGAATACGGCGGTACTGCCGGTCTTGTGACGGTTGAAGACATTTTGGAAGAAATCGTGGGTGAAATTCAAGACGAGTTTGATGAGGAACGCCCAGCTATTGAAATGCGCGGCGAAGACTTATTTTCTGTCGATGGGCGGTTGATTTTGGATGAAGTTAACGATGCCCTGGGGGCGCATCTGGAATCAGAAGACGTTGATACCTTGGGCGGCTGGCTGTACTCGCGCGTGGAAATTCCGCCGCGGGTAGGGCAGACGGTACAGGAAGACGGATATATCTTTAAAGTGGAAGAATGCGATGGCTCTCGGATTACCAGGGTGTTGGTGCGCTGCTTGCCGCCAATTTCGGAGGAAGAAGAGGGCGTTTCTAAAAACGCGTAGCCGAAATTTTGAAAAGGAAAGCCTTTGCATGGTAACGAAGGCTTTCCTTTTTCGCCTATTTGCATCTGGTGTATAGCCTGGTTGTATTTTCTTGGCTTTTGTATTTTTCGCCGGTTTTTTAGGTAATTCAAAATGAGGGGGAAATAGGATGAAGGCGTTGCAACTTTTATCGGAAGACTTTGAGGATCTGGAACTTTGGTATCCGGTATTGCGTCTGCGAGAAGCGGGGCTGAAAGTGGATTTAGCAGGCGAAACGGCTGGGAAAACGTATCATGGGAAATACGGCGTGCCGGCGGTGGCGGATGTATCCTTTAAAGAACTGACTGCTGAGGAGTATGACGTATTGCTGGTTCCTGGAGGTTGGGCGCCGGACAAGCTGCGCCGTTATCCGGAAGTATTGCAGTTGGTGCGGGATTTTGATGCGGCGCAAAAACCCATCGGCCAAATTTGTCATGCCGGGTGGGTATTGATCTCTGCTAAAATTCTGCAAGGACGCAAGGTGACTAGTACGCCGGGGATTCGAGACGATATGGAGAACGCTGGCGCTCTTTGGTTGGATGAGGCGGTAGTGGTAGATCAAAACTTGGTGTCCAGTCGTCGGCCTCCGGATTTGCCGGCGTATTTAGCGGCGTTGGTGCAGTTATTGCAGGAGCGCGGCTTAGTATGAAAAAAAGCTGTTTGAGTGGTAAAGCGACTGAGGAAGGAACTCGTGCCTTGGCTGAGCGATACGGGGTCGAGCGGTATCGCCGCTTGGGACGCAGCGGCTTGCTGGTTAGCCAGGCCGGCTTTGGCAGCTATCGGGTAGATGCGGCGATAGCCGCCCATAAAGATGCCTTGCGTGCGGCTTTGCAACGCGGTATTAATCTCATTGATACCAGCTCTAACTATGCGGATGGCGGCTCGGAACGGCTCATTGGCGAAGTGCTGACAGAGTTAGTTCAGGCTGGCGATGTGCGCCGAGACGAAGTAGTACTTGTTTCTAAAGCCGGTTATTTGCAAAACAGCAATCTGCGGCTGCGCCAAGAACGGCTGCAGGCAGGTAAGGATTTTCCAGAGGTGGTTTCCTATGCGCCGACGTTGGAGCATTGTATTCACCCCGACTTTCTGGAAGAGCAGCTGGAACGCAGTTTGCGGCGGTTGCAGCTAACCTGTTTGGATGGATTTTTGCTGCACAATCCGGAATATTATCTTTTGTGGGCTTTGCAGCAAGGCGGTGATGTTGCAGCGGCGCGGGCGGAGTATGTGCGCCGCCTCAAGCAAGCTTTTTCCTGGCTGGAAAAGGCGGTGCAGCAAGGGCGTATTGCTTGGTATGGAATCAGCTCCAACACCTTCCCGCGGCCTGCAGGCGACCCGCAGCGGACGCCGTTGGACAAAGTATGGCAAGCGGCTTGTTTGGTCGGCGGTGCAGAGCATCATTTTGCGTTTGTTCAATTTCCGTGCAATCTTTTGGAACCGGCCGCGGCGATGCTGCCAGCGTGGCCTCAGGAGCAGACTCTGCTGGAGTATGCAGCCGCCTTGGATTTGGGTGTGTTGATCAATCGGCCCTTAAACGCGATCCAAGAAGGCGATTTGATCCGCTTGGATGAAGAGGTATACGACGCAGAAGGGCGATCGGCGGCGCGGCGTTTTTACGAAGACGCGGCGAAACTTAATTCGTCCTGGGGAGAGGCGCCCCATTTGCGACATTTGGCGCTGCGCGCCTTGCGGTCGGCGCAAGGAGTGACCGTCATTTTGGTGGGCATGCGCCGGACAGCCTATGTGGCGGATGTGCTGGCTGAACTGGAACGTAAGCCGCCTGAGATAAGCAATAGAGAAACCTGGATGCGCGTTAAAGCGTTGCGGGAAAGAACGTAAGAGGAGAGGATAACTGGCCAATGAAGGGGAAGAGGGACACCTTGCCAATTGACAAAGTGCTGCCGCAACTGCAGGAAGTGCTGCGGCGACAGACTCGGGTTGTGTTGGTAGCGCCGCCTGGCGCTGGTAAGACAACCCGAGTGCCCTTGGCCTTGATTGAAGAACCTTGGCTGCAAGGGCAACGCGTGCTGCTGCTGGAGCCGCGGCGTTTAGCTGCGAGGGCGGCAGCCAGGCAGATGGCGCGGCTTTTGGGGGAGGAGCCTGGGGAAACGGTGGGCTGGCGCATGCGCCATGACAGCCGGATTAGCGCTAAAACCAGGCTGGAGGTGATTACCGAAGGCGTCTTGACACGGATGCTTCAGGAGGATGCTTCCCTTCCAGGAGTTGGCGCTGTTTTATTTGATGAATTTCATGAACGAAGCTTGCAGGCAGATGTAGGTTTGGCTTTTTGTTTGCAAAGTCAAGCGATTTTAAGGGAAGACATGCGCTTGGTGGTGATGTCGGCGACCCTGGCGGCGCAAAAGGTAGCGTCCCTTTTGGGGCAGGCGCCGGTTATTGTCAGCGAGGGACAACTGTTTCCTGTTGCTGTGCATCGTTTAGGACGCCGGGATAACCTGTCCTTAGAAGAAAATGTGGCTGCAGCTGTCCGCAAGGCGCTGGTTGAAGAAGCGGGGGATGTGCTGGTGTTTTTACCGGGAGCTCCTGAGATCCGGCGGACGGCCTCGCTGCTTGCGGGGCTGGCGGAAGAGGTTAAGGTGCTGCCATTATACGGCCGCCTGTCCGGGGCGGCGCAGGATGAAGCCTTGCTGCCGGCCCCCCAGGGGATTCGTAAAGTCGTACTGGCTACGTCTTTGGCTGAAACCAGCTTGACTGTGGAAGGCGTCCGGGTAGTTATTGACAGCGGTCGGATGCGGGTGCCGCGGTTTTCGCTGCGCAGCGGCTTGTCGCGTTTGGAGACAGTGCAGGTAACGGCTGATGCGGCGTTGCAGCGCCGGGGCCGAGCGGGGCGGTTGGCTCCGGGAAGTTGTTATTGTCTGTGGAGTGAGCGCGAAGAAGCCTTGTTTATAGCCGAGCGGACGCCGGAAATTTTGGAAAGCGATTTGGCGGCGCTGGCTCTGGAACTGGCTGTTTGGGGCGTAAAGGAGCCGCAGGAATTAGCTTGGCTTGACGAGCCGCCGAGGGAAGCCTTTTTGCAGGGGCGGCAAGTGCTGGAAGGACTGGGGGCGATCGATGCCGCTGGCGTAGTGACCGCGTATGGCTGGAAGTTGAATCTGTTAGGTCTGCCGCCGCGTCTTGCGCACATGGTGTTCCAGGGAACAGAGCTGGCGTTAGGCGCAACCGCAAGTCTTCTGGCGGCTCTTTTGACGGAAGGAGAAACCGGGCAAGCGGATGTTGCGGCGCTGGTGGCGGAAGCAGCCAAGCAAGGGGGGCAGCCTCCGGCGGGGCTGCGTCTTGTCTGGCGGGCGGCGGCTCGGTATGCAAGAGTTGCTGGCGTACCTCACGGTGAAAGTGTAAAACCAGAGCAATGCGGCCTGCTCTTAGCCCTGGCTTTTCCGGAGCGTATCGGGCAAAATCGAGGCGGCGGCAAGTTTCTGTTAGGAAATGGCCGGGGCGCTTATCTATCAAAAGGGCATCCTTTGACGCAGGAGGCCTACATAGTGGCGGTAGAAGTGGATGACGCCGGCGGCGAGGGGCGTGTTTTGCAGTCTGTGGCGGTGGAGATCAACGATGTGAGGCGCGTAATGGCCGGACAAATACGCAATGAATCGCAGGCTTTTTGGGAAGGGGCAACGCGGAAAATTAGCGCTAGGGAAAAAGAATGCCTAGGGGCGTTAGTGCTAAAAGAAACGCCTGTGAAGCCGACGCCGATGCAGGTGCGTCAAGTTTTAAAAGAGGCGTTGCAAAGCGAAGGCCTGACGAAGCTCCTGAATTGGACGCCAGGGACGCAGCAATTGCGGCAGCGTCTCGCGTTTGTTCACCACTGGGATGCGCAAAAATGGCCGGATGTAAGTGAAGAAGCTCTTTTGGCGCGGACTGAAGAGTGGCTGGAGCCTTTTTGGGGACTGGAACCGGATGGCAGCGCTCTGCGGCGTCTGGACGTGTGTCAGGCGTTAATGGCGCTAGTTCCTTGGGAGTTGCAACGTTCTTTAGACGAATGGGCGCCGGCGACGGTAAAAATGCCGTCGGGGCGAAGTGTGATGATTAATTATCAAGATGCGGCGGCTCCTTTTGTCGCCGTTAAGCTCCAGGAAGTCTTCGGTTGGCAGGAAACACCGCGTTTGGCAGAAGGGAGAGTGCCATTGACTCTGCAGCTTTTATCCCCGGCGCAGCGGCCAGTGCAGGTGACGCGCGATTTAACCAGCTTTTGGCGGGATGGCTATTTTGCGGTGCGTAAGGAATTGGCTGGGCGGTATCCGAAGCATTACTGGCCGGAAGATCCGTTGACAGCTACTCCTACCAGCCGGGTGCGTCCGACAGAGAAACGATAAGAGACGAACAAGAGTAACAGAGGGCAACACAGAGGGTTACGAAAATATAGTAATAAAAAAACGAGCTTGCTTTGAGGCGAGCTCGTTTTTTTGCTGAAAAATTGAAGCTTTTGTTAGGCGGGTTTGTTCGGAGTGAGTTTTTCTTTGGCGAAGTCTAGCCAAGAGCGGGCGGCGAAAGACAAATAGCGGTTGCGTCGCCAGATGGCGCCTAATTCCAGATACACTGGGTCGGTCATGGGGATGGCTCGTAACTGTTGAGGAGGCAACGTGGCGCAAATGGCTTGAGGCAGCAGGGCAATGCCCAGACCGGAAGCGACCAGTTGGGTCATAAATTCTCTCTGCGAGGTTTCATAGGCGCAGCGAACCTCGAAGCCAGCTTGGAGGCAACGATTGGCAATGGCGTCGTGGAGACTGAAATCCTCACGATACATGATGAACTGCTCTTGCGCCAGATCGGCGAAAGAAAGCAAGCTGCGTTCGCTCAAGGGATGGCCGGGAGCTACGATGACCTGCAAGGGGTCTTTAATGAAGGATAACGTAGAAAACTCCGAGTTATCGGAGGGAGAGCAGATAACTCCGAGATCAAGCATACCGTCATAGACTTCTTTTTCGATGGTTTTAGAACCGAACTCGTAAAGATTGACGGAAATGTCCGGATAAAGGCGGCTGAACGCGCCTAGTACTTGGGGAAAGACGCTGGAGCTGGCAATCGGCGGCAGGCCGATGCGCAAGCGGCCTTTGCGGGCTTGCGCCACATCCTCCAGTTCGGCATGCAACCCGTGAAACAAGGCGACAATCGGCTGAGCGCGTTCAAAAACAGCTTGGCCGATATCGGTGAGCGTTAGGTTGCGGTTCTGGCGGTAGAGAACAGGTAGGCCTAGTTCCTGCTCCATAGAGTGAATCATTTTGCTAGCCGCAGGCTGGCTGATATGCAGCGCCTTGGCGGCTTTGCTGAAGCTGCCAAGGCGAACAATTTCCAGGAAACATTCTAAATGGCGAATCTCCATATACTATCCTCACACATTCGACATGGAAATAAATTCTTTTTCCCAAAGCAAGGCGTCAAAGTAAGCATTAACAATAGCCTCATGAGGAAATTGCAACGCTTCGCTTACGGAGAGAACTTGATCCCAATCACCTTGCTCATAGGCAATAACTAAGTCGAGAACTTGGCGCAGCGGGTTGGGGCGGCCGGCCAAGGCGTCTTTAACAGAACGAGCCAACGGCAATTGCTCTAGGACATCGGCTAAAGGCTTTTGTAAAAACGCTTCCAGCAGAGAAAACAGACCCACTAGAAAAAAATGATCCTGAGGGATGCCCGGATGAGGGCGGCGCTGAATCAAAAGCTCACTGAAACGAGCACGAACTACCGCTGTGCGAAGTAGTTCGGGAGGCTGCTCTTGCGCTAAATTGCGCAAAGCCACAAGGGAAATCCATTTGGCCAAACCTTGTTGTCCCAAAAGGGCGGCGGCATGGCGTATGGAATGGACCGGTACGCGAAACCCGAAGAAGGCCGAATTGATATACTTAAGAAACTGCAACGAGAGGGATACATCTCGCTTAATAAGCTGCTCAAAACGTTCTACATCAAAATCAGCGGTATAGAGATGATTTAAAAGCTGCAAATAATGCATATGATTGACAGGAATGTTTTTTTGCGAGAGAATGGCGGGGCGACTGAAAAAGTAGCCTTGAAACAAAGTGTATCCGGCCTCTAAGGCTTGGCGGAATTCAGCTTCGGTTTCAACCTTTTCCGCTAAATAGCGAATGCGCCCGGGAGCGATACGTTCAGCGAAGCGTCGGCCTTGCAGGCTTTTGGGGTTGCGAAAGTCGACTTTGATAATGTCCGCCATGAGAATGAGGGGAACCTGTGCGTCGGCGGGTTCAAAATCATCTAAGGCTAAGGTATAGCCGGCTTTTTTTAATAATGCACAGGCATTGAGTACTTCTTGCGTTGGTTCGACTGTTTCCAAAATTTCCACGATGAGAATTGCCGCAGGAAGAAGTTTAGGGACTTGATCAAGGATGGTTGCGGCGTCAAAGTTGACAAAGGCTTTCTTGCCGTCGGTGAGGGAATCAATGCCCATCATTAAAAAGGCATTCGAGAGGACGGCGCGTGTTGCCGCAGTATCATCCGTGTGGGTGGCCGTTACGGCTCCGGGACTGCGAAAAAGCAGTTCGTAAGCGACAACATTTTTGTGAGTGTCAAAAATAGGCTGTCTAGCAATGAAAAGCTCCATTTGGACACGCTCGTTTCTGTAATTCTTATTCTTAAAGTATAGCAGGAGAAATACCTTGTTGCAAAATAAACAGTAGTTATTTGTTGCAAAGAAGAATTGTAGGGCTGCTGTCTGTTTTCTCAGGGGCGGCCTTGTGGTACAATTTTCCTAGAAAAGAACTGATTTGTTAGAGTAATGAACAGGAGGGATAGGATGCTTACGTTCCAAAAGTTAGCGCAGCCGCAGTCGTTGGCGGAAGCTTACGAAATACTGACGGCGCAGAAAAACAATTTCCTTCTGGGCGGCGGAGCTTTTTTGCGTCTTGGTTCGGCGCGGAGAAGCACGGCGGTGGACTTGTCTGCGTGCAATTTATCGTATATAGAAGAAACAGAGTCGGAGGTGCGCTTGGGGGCTATGGCTACCTTGCGCGACTTGGAGGTTAGTCCGGTTTTGCGGCGTCTAGGCTGCGGCGTGGCGCCGCAGGCAGTGAGCCATATTATTGGCGTGCAGTTTCGACAAAGCGTTACGGTAGGCGGTTCGGTATTTGGGCGGTTTGGCTTTTCTGATTTGCTGCCGGCGCTTTTGGTGTTGGGGGCGTCAGTTCATTTGTACAAAGGCGGTAGTATGCCGCTGGCGCAGTTTATGGAACAGCCGCCGCAAAAGGATATTCTTATCCAAGTGGTGATTCCCAAAGCAAGCTGTCGCGCTTCTTACCAGCAGATGCGTACTTCGTGCAGTGATTTTCCTCTGCTCAATGTGGCGGCATCCGAAACGGACGGCGTCTGGAAAATTGCCGTTGGCGCCCGACCGGGACGTGCGGCGCTGGCGATGCAGGCGGCAGCCTGCTTGGAGGCTGGTTCAGCGCCGGAAGAGTCGGCGCGTTTAGCGGCGGCGGAATTATCTTTTTCCGGCAACAATCGTGCCAGCGAAGAATATCGGCGTCAGCTTTGTGAAGCATTAACGGCGCGGGCGGTCAAGGAGGTGCTGGCATGCAACTAGAGACGAGCCTTAATGGAATTAAAACCATTTGGCAGATTGAGGCGGATGTGTCGTTGGCGGACGTGCTGCGTCATGAAGGCTATTTGAGCGTGCGCAAGGGCTGTGATACGTCCTGCTGCGGTCTTTGTACGGTTTGGCTTGATGGCAAGCCGGTTCTTTCTTGCACTGTGCCTGCTTTTCGAGCGGCGGGGAAGGACATTACTACCTTAGAAGGCGTGCAAGAAGAAGCGGAGGCTTTTGCGAAAGTATTAGCGGCAGAGGGCGCTGAACAATGCGGTTTTTGCAGTCCCGGCTTTATTATGACCGTTTTGGCTATGAAGAGAGAGCTTTCGCAGCCGTCAGAAGAAGAAATCCTTCATTATTTGACAGGGAATTTGTGTCGATGCACCGGTTATATGGGGCAGTTGCGAGCGATTAAAACGTATCTGGGAGGTGAAACGCGATGAAAGTAGTCGGACAAAGCCTGCCTAAGATCGATGCGCTGCCTATTGCGACAGGGCAGCCGGTATATACGGAAGATCTGGCGCCGTCTCAGGCGCTGATAGTCAAGGTGTTGCACAGCCCGCATGCTTTTGCGCGTTTGCGTCAGGTAGATGTCTCCCTGGCCCTGAAGGTTCCGGGCGTAGCTTGTATTTTGACGCACCAGGACGTATCGCAGGAACGGTTTACTCTGGCTGGCCAGTCCTATCCGGAGCCATCTCCCTATGATCGGCGCATTTTGGATGAGTATGTGCGTTATGTGGGAGATGCCGTAGCCATTGTGGCGGCGGCGGACGAAAAAACAGCAGAAAAGGCGCTGCAGCTTATCCGCGTGGACTATGAAGTGCTGGATCCGGTGCTGGACTTTGAGGCTGCAGCCGGGCATGCCAGCGTAGTGCATCCGGAAGGCAACGTGCATTGTAACTTCCCCATCGGGATGGAAAAAGAGAAAAATATTATTTGTGCGCATAAGAACGAGTATGGCGATGTCGAAGCCGAATTAGCCCAATGCCCGGTAGTGGTGGAGGGAACCTATTATACCCAGGCGCAGGCGCATGGCATGATGGAGACGTATCGCGCCTATAGCTATCTGGACCATACTGGTAGGCTGACGATTGTCAGTTCGACGCAGATTCCTTTTCACGTACGGCGGCAAATGGCGAGAGCGCTGGAAATGCCGGCTAGCCGCATTCGCGTTATCAAGCCCCGTATAGGAGGCGGCTTTGGCGGCAAACAGACCGGAGCCGTGGAGATGTTCGTAGCGGCGGTGACCAAGCGCACCGGTAAAGCGGCGCTGATTGTTTACAGTCGTACGGAAACCTTCAGCTGCACCAACAGCCGTCATGCTATGCGTCTAAGGGTGCGTATGGGGGCTGATGAGGATGGTACCATTCGGGCGGTAGATATTCAAGGGCTTTCCGACGGCGGTGCTTATGGCGAGCATGCGCCTACCACGTTTTCCGTGGTAGGCGAGAAAACGCTGCCGCTGTACCACAAAGCCAAGGCGGTTCGGTTTATGGGACAGGTTGTGTATACCAACAAACTGCCGGGAGGCGCTTTGCGCGGCTATGGGGCGACGCAGGGAACCTTCGCTCAAGAGTCGGCGGTCAATTTGCTGGCTGCCAGACTCAAGATGGACCCGGTGGAGCTGCGGCAAAAAAATCTGATTCGCCAAGGAGATTACTCGCCTGTCTATAAGGGGAAAGTGCTGGCTAGTTCGACATTGGATCAATGTATTGCTACCGGTAAGAAGCTGATTGGATGGGAAGAAAAATATCCTGTGCGCGACTTAGGGGACTCTTTGCGAGCTGTAGGGATGGCGGTAACCATGCAAGGCTCCGGGATTGCCGGTATTGATACGGCGTCTGCGGAAGTACGGCTTAATGACGACGGAAATTACACGCTGCTTATTGGCTCTACCGATATGGGAACGGGAAGCGATACTATTTTGGCGCAAATGGCGGCGGAGGTGCTGGAAACCGATCTGGAGCATTTTATCGTTCATGCCGCCGATACGGATGTATCTCCTTTTGATCCCGGTTCTTACGCCTCCAGTACTACCTATGTGACCGGCATGGCGGTTAAGCTGGCGGCGGAGGAATTGCGCGGCAAGATGTTGGAACAGGCGGCTAAGGCGCTGGAAGTGTCATCGAACGAAGTGTCGTTCGACGGTGATAGTTTTTACGTTGAGAAAAACCAAGCCTCTTTATCCAGAGTGAAACTAGCGGAACGACTGGCTTTGGGAATTGGCAAACAGCAGCTTATCGGGCAGGGGACGTATGGCAGTCCCACCTCGCCGCCGCCTTTTGTAGCGGGCTTTGCAGAAGTGGAAATTGACAAGGCTACCGGCAAGGTGACCCCCATCGATTTTGTGGCTGTTGTGGACTGCGGTACGGTGATCAACCCGGCATTGGCCCGGGTGCAGACCGAAGGCGGCATTGTTCAGGGGATTGGCATGGCGCTCTATGAAGAAGTGCGTTATACTGGGCAAGGGCGTTTAGAAACTTGCAATTTTATGCAATATAAGATTCCTTGCCGCAAGGATGTGGGCCAGGTGCGAGTGGCTTTTGAGCCCAGCTACGAACCGACCGGTCCTTTCGGCGCCAAGTCCATCGGCGAGGCGGTCATTAACACGCCAGCGCCGGCGATTGCCCATGCTGTCTTCAATGCTACTGGCGTGCAGCTAGCGCAGCTGCCGTTGACGCCGGAAAAAGTATTGAACGCGTTACTAACCAAGAAACGAGGTTGACCCATGGAAAAAAATCATCCTGTTAACGAGATGCTGCCGTTGAGCAAACTGTTTGTGTACGGTTTGCAGCATGTACTGGCTATGTACGCCGGGGCGGTGGCGGTTCCCCTTATTGTGGCAAATGCTTTGGGATTGAGCAGCGAGCAATTAATTTATCTGATTAACGCCGATCTGTTTACTTGCGGCATTGCTACGATTATCCAGACTGTCGGTTTTGGCAATATGGGCGTAAAAATTCCCATGATCCAAGGGGTGACTTTTGCCGCCGTAACTCCCATGATTTTAATCGGCCAAGCGCACGGACTGACTGGTATTTACGGTTCAATTATTGTGGCCGGGATTATAACATACTTGGTCAGTCCTTATTTTAGCTCGCTTTTGCGCTTTTTCCCTCCGGTAGTGACAGGGACGATTATTACCATCATCGGCGTGACCTTGATGCCGGTGGCTGTGCGCTGGGCTGGCGGCGGCAATCCGGCGGCCAAGGACTTTGCCAGCGCGGCTTATATCTTGCTGGCGCTGGTGACCTTAGCCTTGGTTCTTTTCTTTTACCGTTTTTTCAAAGGCTTTATCAGCAACATTGCAGTGCTCTTAGGCTTGTTGTGCGGTACGGTCTTGGCTAGTTTTTTTGATATGGTCAATTTTTCCAAGGTGGGCGGTGCGGCCTGGCTGGGAGTTACTACGCCCTTTGCCTTTGGCTATCCTACGTTTGATGCGGCGTCCATTGCCGCGATGGTCTTGGTTATGCTGGTAGTGATGACGGAGACCACTGGCGACTGTATTGCCGTAGGCGAAATTGTTGATAAGAAGATTACGAAAGACGATTTAAGCCGCTGTTTGCGGGCGGATGGTTTCTCTACGATTCTGGGCGGCATTTTCAACTCGTTTCCCTATACGGCTTTCGCGCAGAATGTAGGCTTAGTAGCGTTGACGAGGGTTAAAAGTCGCTTTGTGGTTACTGCGGCCGGCGTCATTCTGATTCTGTTGGGGCTTTTGCCCAAACTGGCTGCGGTGATTGCCGCCATTCCTTTACCGGTTTTGGGCGGGGCGGGCATTGCTATGTTCGGTATGGTTGCGGCCAGCGGCTTGAAAACCTTGTCGCGCGTTGATTTTGACGGGACGCAGAACATCATGGTTGTTGCGGTTAGTCTGGGCGTGGGTATGATTACGTTGGCAGTGCCTAATTTCTATCATAACTTTCCAGCTTGGGCTCAAGTTATTTTGCACAGTGGCATTACTGCCGGCAGCATCGCCGCTATTCTGCTCAACTTGCTTCTCAACGGCGTTTCGGCAGAAGAAAAAGATATGGAAGCCGGTAAAAACAAGTATTTATAAAATAATTGCTTAGCAACGAGGCATGGTACACAGAGGAAGCAGAGAAAAGTGATACAGACATAAAACGAGGAGTTTTGCTGTTTGCAGCAAAACTCCTCGTTTTTGACTGATGATATCGTATCCCTCTGCGTACCCTCTGTTACTCAGTTACTCTGTGTTCGTTCCTTGTCTGTTTCTCTTGTTTAAATTGAGACATCCGGCGACGGCTCTTCGCCTACAAAGCGAACCTGGCCGGATTTGAAGTCGGCAATACGAGCCAGTGATTCTAAACGGTAGCCTGCATTTTTGATTTTAGCGGCGCCGGGTTGGAAGGATTTTTCAATGGCAATGCCAATGCCGACTACTTTGCTGCCTGATTGGCGGACCAGCTCGGCCAATCCTAAAGCGGCTTCGCCGTTCGCCAGAAAATCGTCGATAATCAATACCTTTTCACCAGGTGGCAGGAAGCGCTTGGATACAATGACGTCGCTGGTGAGATTTCTAGTGTAAGAATGTACTTGGGTAGCGTATACTTGATCGTTCATGGTAGTAGAGCGTATTTTGCGGGCGAATACCAGCGGTACGCCCATGCGCAACGCTGTGGGCAGAGCAATGGCAATGCCGGAGGCCTCTATGGTAAAGATGCGTTGCACGCCTTCGGCGGCAAAACGGCTGGCGAATTCTTCGCCCAGCGCCATCATTAAAACAGGATCAATTTGTTGATTGAGAAACGAATCAACTTTTAAGATGCGATTTTCCAGAACCAGGCCTTCGCGGCGGATGCGTTCTTTTAGCAGTTCCATACTAAAGCTCCTTTTTTAAGAAACCGCAAAACAGCGGATTCCCATCTACAATAAGTTTATTTGGTCATTGTAACATATCACCTTTGGGAAGTGAATAATTTTTGAAAGAAACAAGGAAGGATACGCAATGAACACAAATTAAATGACAAAAAAGAAGTTTAATTTGTGATATAATATTTACATTGTAACTTTTTGTGTGCAAAAAGAGATGGGGAGGGTTGACTTTTGGAAGAGAAGACGACAAGCGTGGGCAGAGTACGGCAAGTATTGGAAGCATCCGGGCTGCCACTGCAAGTGCGAAATATGGAAGAGACGACGCGGACCGCGGCAGAGGCCGCTGCAGCGATTGGCTGCGAGGTAGGACAGATTGCCAAATCCATTGTTTTTCAAGGCAAGAAGAGCGGGACGCCATTTTTGGTAGTAGCCAGCGGCGCCAATCGCATTAATGAACGCAAAGTAGCCAAGTATTTTGGCGAAGCCGTGCGCAAACCGGATGCAGACTATGTATTGGAGCATACGGGCTTTGCCATTGGAGGTATTCCGCCGGTAGGGCATTTGGAAGATATTCCGTGCTTGTTGGATGAAGATTTATTTCAATATGCCGAACTGTGGGCGGCGGCAGGCTCGCCTTTTGCGGTATTTCGCGTAACAAGCCAGCAGTTGCAAGAACTTACCGGCGGTCAAGTGGTTGAAGTAAAATAACGTAGAGATCGAGCAGCGTATTTTCCTTGACGCCGACCAATCCTGACGCATAAAATGGTAAAGATGGCAAGGCGTGAACTGGGTTTTAGCGCGTAGGAATTGGTTGGTTAATAAGGAAGGAAGTATACATGAGAAAGACGTTAGGGCTTTGTGTGGCGTTGGCGGCGAGCTTATTGTTTTTGCCGGCAGCTTCTGCGCAAGCGGTGCTCCAGGAGGAGCAGGAGATGAGTGTGGCTGCTGCTACTACCATGGAGCCATTGGATTATTCTTTTTTGGAAGCGCCTGCTTCTGGAAAATTGGAATTGTATGATTTGCGTAGTGTGGAAAGCGGCTCGGTTTTGACGATGTATCTGGATACGGAGCGGGGGCCGGTTTGGCTGCAGCTTCGTTTTGACAGCGGTTATGTAGAGGCTTGGCTTCCCCATCGTCAGCAGACGCTGTGGCGAGTGCCTGTGTCGGCGGTTTCCCGCAAAAGTCCCTTGACGGCTACGCTGCAGGACGGCCAATTGGTAGTGGCAGTGGGATCTGTCAGCGCATCTGTGGATGATATTAAGGCCTTTCAAGGCGTATTTACGACGCAGGGCGTATCGGGACGGATGAAGGTCTATAGCTGGCAGGAGTCGGGCAAGAAACGGCTTCTTTTGGCGTGAAAAGATACGTGGTCAGGGGATTTGAACAAGAGTCGCGGGAGTGACCGGAGGGTGTGCAGGAGGGCTGCGAGAAGCGGTTCTGCTGTATAAACGAAAAAGAAAGAGCTGTGGCTGACTTGATTGCAAGTCTAGCCACAGCTCTTTCTTTTAATTTCAAATTACGAACCCTCTGTCGCACCCTCCGATTCTCCGGTTCTCTTGTTAGTTCGCTCCCTAGTTAGAGGATTGGCTGGCCGGAGCGGAAGGCAGGGATGGTGTGTCGGCGCGGGTGCTTGCGCAGATTGCGCAAGGCTTGGCCCAGACGTTGGGCGGCAATTTCCATGGCAGCTTCGTCATGGGTAGCAAAGCATAGCCGGAAATAATCCGAACCGGCGCGGTCGGCGTAGAAGGCTTCGCCAGGAACAAAGGATACCCCTTGGCGGGCGGCTTCGTATAAAAGAGCCTGGGCGGAACCTTCGCCTTTGAGACGGCACCAAAGGTAGAAGCCGCCGAGGGGTAATTCAAAAGCAAGGTCTGCGCTGCAATGGCGCTTCAGGGCTTGCTCTAACGCATCGCGGCGGCGCTGGTAGTGGACGCGGATGTGGCGTAAATGAGCGTCTGCCTGACCGGAACGCATATATTCCGCCAGACACAACTGCGCCAAATTATTGCTGTGCAGATCAGCGTATTGTTTTTCTTCGGCTAAGCGATTTAGTACTTCTCGAGGCGCTGCCAGCCAGCCAGTACGTAAACCGGGGAAAAATATTTTAGAAGCTGAGCCAAGGTACAGAACGCCGCCGTAGTGGTCGCGGCTTTTTAAGGGCTGCGGGGCGGGGGTTTCATAGTGTAGATGTCCATAAGCGTCGTCTTCTACAATGACCAGGTGATACTTAGCGGCCAGATCGAGGAATTTTTGACACATTGAGGCGTCGGGGCTGCGACCTGAGGGGTTTTGGAAGGATGAACCCAGATAAAATAGCTTGGGACGATAGCGGACAAGGTAGTCTTCTAGGAAAGGCAGCGACTGGCTGTTCAAAGGGCCGGGAAGGGTGAGCAGGCGTGCGCCAGCCGCCTGGAAGACCTGGATGGCCCCTAAGTACGTGGGTGATTCGACGACAATGCTGTCGCCGGGGGAGATAAAACATTTGCACAACAGATAAAGACCTTGCTGAGAGCCGCTGAGAATCATAATGTCTTCCGCGTCTAAATGTAGCTGGCGGTTTTTCAGCCAAGACGCTAATTCTCTGCGTAAAGGCGCATAGCCTTCAATCGGCAGATAACCAAGATCGGAGGAGGGGATCGGTTGCTGCAATTGCTGCAGCATGTCTAAGGGATATAGCGCAGGATCCGGCATGCCGGCGGCTAAGGAAATACTGTCAGCAGCAGCGGGAATGGCCAAAAGACTGCGCAAAATTGAGGAAAGCGGACTGCTCAAATGCGGTAGCAAGAGCTGGTTCCAGGGCATCGGCGGCAATGGTGCGGCAACGGCGTCTTCGCCAATATAGGTGCCGCTGCCGATGCGCGAGGATACGCTGCCGTTTTGCTCCAGAAGCCGGTACGCGTTAACGATGGTAGTTCGGCTGAGACGGAGGTCTTCCGCTAGACGCCGTTCCGGCGGCAGGCGCTGGCCGTTGCGAAGCTGGCCGGTCTCAATGGCTTTTGTCAGCGCCAGGGACAACTGTTTATAAAGTGGCAGTGAAGAAGGGGATTGTAATTGAGTTTGCAAAAAATTGGTTAAGTCCATTTTCTGTTCCTCCCGAAAAAAGCCATGGGTTTCTTTAAATATCTTAAATTGGCTATTTCCAATTTAAATCCTCCTTGGTAAGATGCAAATACAAGAAAATATAAAATCAGGAGGAAGAACAATGTTGGAATGTGTTGATGGTGCCTGGCGAAAAGAATTTTGTCTGGGTATGAAAGATACAGCGCCCTTGATGCTGGGTGTATTTCCGTTTGGCCTTACTTTTGGCATGCTGGCGTTGGGGGCGGGTTTAACTCCGACAGAAACTATGGGTATGTCGCTGCTGGTCTTTGCCGGAGCAGCGCAGTTTTTTGCTATTTTGCTGCTGGGCCAGGGTGTGGTATCTTGGAGCGTCTTAGGCTTAACGACGCTTTTGGTTAACTTGCGTCATTTGTTAATGGGAGCGTCGCTTGCGCCTCACGTGCTGAAGCTTCCTTTTTGGCAGCAGGCGCTGCTGGCATTCGGCATGGCGGATGAAACCTATGCAGTGACTGTAAGCCGTATTGCCGCGCATGGCTATAATGCGGCGTATCAATGGGGCAGCAATACCGCCGGTTACTGTACTTGGGCTGTCTCTACCGCTTTGGGCGTAGCGGTAGGCAGCCAATTAGGAGATCCGCTGGCGTGGGGGCTGGATATTGTTATGCCGGCTACATTTTTAGCTATGCTGATGCCGCGTTTGCGTCATAAGTCGGGGTTGGCGGCAGCACTGACGGGAGCGGTGATTTCTGTGATTGGCTCGTTATATCTGCCGGGGAAATGGTATTTGCTGCTGGCGACGGTTGCCGCCGCTTTTGTGGGCGGCTGTCTGGAAGGAGAGAAGCAAAATGCGTGAAGAATATTGGCTGATCATTTTGGTGATGGCTGGCGCTACGTATGCTACGCGAGTGGGCAGCTTTCTGTTGCTGCGTTTGACTGGTTTGCCCAAAGGCTTGGAGCGTTGGACGGCGCAGGTGCCTACAGGTATTTTGGCGGCGCTTGTAGTGCCGGCGCTGCTTTTGCCCCAAGGGCAGCTCGATGTTTCCTGGCATAACAGCTATTTAGTCGCGGGCGCAGCCGCCGCTTGGGTAGCTTGGCGTACCAGTCAAGCCGTATGGACGATGGCCGCAGGACTGGGAGTCATGGGCCTGTTGCGACTGGGAGGGATTTAAAATGGCGGATGCGGTGCAACAATGGGCTAGTGAACGCGTACACCAGTGCTATTGGCAGGACGACTGGAATTGTGCTCGGACACAATTGGTTCTGCAATGTGAAGCGGCGCAAATGCCATTGCCGCCTCTATGGGCGGAAGCGATGGCGGGACTTCATGGGGCAGGCGGCTATGGGGCGCAGTGCGGCTTGGTGGAAGGCATGTTATTATTTCTTGGTTTGCAAGGCGCTTTGTCGAAGGAGTCGGCAGAAGAAATATCGGCACGCTGCCGGAAGTTTGCGGCTGCCTTTGAAGCTCGTTTTGGCAGTTTGCTGTGTAGGGAACTGCGGCCGCAGGGTTTTCCTCAAGACGGACCAGCGCATGCTTGCGAAGCGTTGACGACCCAGGCGATCGCCTTTGCCAGACAGTGGCTGTTGGCAGAGAATCTTCAAGGGAAAATCGATTGACGCAATCTTTGCATCGTGATACCATAGTAAAAAATAAAGCGAAGACGTATTAGTTGATTCGAAAACGAAAGGCTAAGGTTTCTTAGTCTTTTCTTTATTTGCAGAAAAAGTTCCTAAGGGGGAATTGCAATGAAGGATCATGTGTGGATTACTAGTCGCGGCGGACGCCTTTCAACTATGGTGCATCAGCCGGACTTGTTTCGGATCGGGACGCCTGTGGTTGTGTGCAGCCACGGTTTTACAGGCAATAAAGTAGGTTATAATCATCTGACGGTCCATTTGGCTTCGTATTTTGAAAAACAGGGCTATGCCGTAGTGCGCTTTGATTTTCTGGGATCCGGAGACAGCGACGGCACTTTTGCGGCCGACACCTTTGTCAGCGGTTGGCGGGAGGACTTAGCCAATGTAGTAGCCTGGGCCAAAGAGCAGACACAATGGAAAGATTCGCCGATAATTCTTTACGGGCACAGTCTTGGGGGATTGGTGACTCTCTTGCATCCCGCAGACGCGCGAATTGCCGGACGCATGCTCTTTGCGCCGGTGACCAAGGCGGTCGAAAATTTCCGAGATGTGATTTTAGGACCGGAATTGTGGAGCAAAGCGCTGCAAGGCGAAATAATAGCTAATTTTTTTGAAAAAGCCTTTTCGTTAGGGCCGCAATTTGTGCAGGATTTAGTGAAAAACCAGTATCAACCCATTCAAACAACAGCCGCATTGGATACGCCGCTTCTGATTGTGCATGGCACAGAAGACGTGGTTGTGCCGCTTGCGGGCTCACAGGAATTGTACGAGGCTTATAACGGCCCCAAAGAATTGGCTGTGACTCGCTTTGCTCATGGCGCTCAAGGACATCAGGAACAATTGCAAGCGCTCTTTGGAGACTGGCTGGATAAACAGAAGAATAAATGAAAACAAAATAAAATCAGACCGCTAATCTACGGATTTGGCGGTCTGATTTATTTTTAACCAATCGTTTGTTCTGTGCGTTCGATGATTTCATCCTGTAGCTCTCGGCTGAGATTGTGGAAGTGGTCGCTATAGCCGGCGACGCGGACGATAAGATCCTTGTAATCTTCGGGGTGTTCTTGGGCGGCTAAGAGCGTTGAACGGTCAATGACGTTGAATTGAATGTGATGGCCGTCCAAGGAGAAGTAGGCTCGTACAAGAGCGGCCATGTGCTCAAGGCCTGCTTCGCCTGCAACAGCGGCGGGATTGAATTTTTGATTAAGCAGTGTACCGCCGGTAAGAAGCTGATCCATTTTGGCCGCAGAACGGATGACGGCGGTGGGGCCCAGGCGGTCAGCGCTTTTTTCGGGAGAGATGCCTTCGGATACCGGCTTGTGAGCTAAGCGGCCGTTAGGGCTGGCGCCGAGGACGGAGCCGAAGTACACATGGCAAGTGGTGGGAAGCATATTGACGCGGTAGCTGCCGCCGCGGCCATTGGGACGGCCGGTAACTTCATCGTGGAACGAACGAAAAGCTCGCTGCATCAATTCGTCGGCGGCATCATCGTCGTTGCCGTAGCGGGGCGCTTTTTCTCGTACTAAGTGGTGTAGGCGCATGTGGCCTTCAAAATTATCTCTGAGGGCTGTAACTAGTTCGGGGAGGGTGAATTTGTTTTCTTTGTAGACCAGAGTTTCGATGGCGGCAAGACTGTCGGTAAGTGTGCCGATGCCGACGCCTTGGATATAGCTGGTATTATAGCGGGCGCCGCCTGCATTGTAGTCTTGGCCGTTTGTGATGCAGTCGTCTACAAGGCAAGACAGAAGAGGAACGGGCATATAACGGGCGTATAGACCTTCGATAATTTGATTGCCTTTTACTTTGATATCTGTCATGTAGTGCAGCTGTTTTTCATAGGCCCGATAGAACGAGTCAAAGTCGTTGAAGGAAGCCGCTTCCCCGGTTGCCGGTCCCAGGCGCTTGCCGGTCATGGGATCTATGCCGTTGAAGAGCGTGAGTTCCAAAATTTTTGGGAGGTTGAGGTATCCTGTCAGAATATAGGCTTCCTTGCCGAAAGCGCCTGTCTCTACACAACCGCTGGCGCCGCCTTGGCGCGCATCCTCCAGGGACTTGCCGGCATTAAGCAGTTCTTGCACGATGCTTTCGGTATTGTAAAAAGCAGGCTGCCCCCAACCCTGGCGAGAAATAGCGCAGGCTTTTTTGAGAAAATCCTGTGGAGTGCGGCGGCTGATCTGCACGTTGGAGCTGGGCTGCAGCAGGCGCATTTCGTCCATGGTTTCCAAAATCAGATAGGATACTTCGTTAACGCCGTCGTTGCCGTCGGGCGTGATGCCGCCGGTATTGAGGTTGGCGAAATCCGTGTAGGTGCCGCTTTCTTTGAGAGTAATGCCTACTTTGGGAGGGGCTGGTTGGTTGTTGAACTTAACCCAGAAGCATTGTAGCAGCTCCTTGGCTTGCTCGCGCGTCAGACGCCCTTCGGCCAGGTCTTTGCGGTAGAAAGGGATTAGGTGTTGATCCAAGCGGCCGGGGCTGTAGGCGTCCCAAGGATTGATTTCCGTTGTGACGCCGATATGCATAAACCAATACATCTGCAGCGCCTGATGGAATGTTTGCGGCGCATGCGCCGGGACGGTGAGGCAATTTGCGGCAATCGTTTGCAGTTCGCTCTTTCGCTGCGGATTGGTTTCTTTTTCCGCCATGTCTTGCGCCAAGGCGGCGTAGCGGGAGGCATAGAGCATCATAGCGTCGCAAGCGATACGCATGCCTGTGAGCTGCGCTTTTTTATCTAGGTAGGAAGAATCGGTCAGCGGGTCTAGTGCCGCTAAAGAGTCGTCAATTCGCTTTTGAACATCCAAGAGGCCGCTTTGGTACATTTTGCCGTCGGCAACCGTGTGCCCGGGACCGCGCTGCTCCATGAACTCTGTAAAGAGGCCGGCTTCGTAGCAATCATGCCATTCCTGGGGCAGAGAACTCAAGAGCTTGCCGCGGAGAGCGCGATTTTCCCAAAATGGAATGATTCGTTCTTTTTGCAGCTTTTTTTCGTCCTCGCCGACGCGGAAATACACAATTTCTCGTTGATCCATGACGGTGAGATCTTCTTCCGTGTGGCAGCAAAGCTCGGGAAAAGAAGGGGATTGCTGCGGGGCTTCGGCTTTCTCGCCGACTAACAGTTCGCCGGGGCCTAGGTAGAGAGCTTTATGCAGCATAATGTGTTGCAGCGTCAGTGCGCGCAGCATGGGGACTGGAACACGTCCTTCGTATTTTTCATAAGCTTCGGTGACCAAACGGCTGCGTTCCAGGGATAGGCGAGGTTCGGCGGTGGTGCTTTCTTTCCGCAAGAAGCGGATGCGTTCATTCATGCCTCGTTCTTGTTTCATAATCTTATCCTCCTTGTTGCACCGGGTGACCGGCGTTTTGAATGGTAGTAAACCAATGCTCTAAGGTAGAAGCTGTGGGCGGCTGCCCCTGAAAAACGGGATAGTCCAGGCGGGCGGCTTTGGAGCCGCCGATGCTGTGATAAGGAAGCAGATGAATGCGCTGCGGCTTAATCGCTTTAAACAGCGGCAGCCATGCAGCAAGTTCTTGGGGACGATCGTTGAGGCCGGCTACAAGAGGCAGACGCAGCGCAAGGGAGGCGCCTGCTTTTGACAGTTTGTGCAGATTTTCCAAGATGAGTTTGTTGCCGACGCCTGTAAGACGTTGGTGTTCGGCATCGTCTGGATGTTTCAAATCGTAAAGAAAGAGTTGCGTATAGGGGAGAATGGCTGCAAGATGTTCAAAGGGCACATGGCCGCAAGTGTCGACGGCGACGGAAAGGCCGCGTGCGTTGGCGGCTTTCGCCAAGGAGAGAGCGGCTTCCGGCTGCGCCAGTGGTTCGCCGCCGGATAAGGTGATGCCGCCGCCGGAGGAGTTGTAAAATGCTTCGTCACGCAGTGCTAGCTGCAATGCTTCTTCTAAAGTATACTGGCGGCCTGCCAAGTGGCGGGCGTCTCCCAAACATTCTTCGCAGCAAAGAGCGCAGGCTTGGCAATTGTCTCGCAGCAGTTGCCCGCGCGGTGTCGCGTGGTTGGGACAAACGCTTTCGCAATAACCGCAGGAGATGCATTTTTCCGCATCATGCAGCAGCTGCGGCTGAAATGCTTGGCTTTCAGGATTGTGGCACCACAGACAGCGTAACGGACAGCCTTTGAAAAAGAAGGTTGTCCGAATACCCGGACCGTCGTGGATGCAGAAGCGTTGAATTTGAAATAGCAGCATAGAAACCTCCGGTTGTTGGTCGCTTTTAATTAAGGAGATACCGATTTAATGAACGCTCCGACAAAGCGAGGGTTTTTTTATCAGACGCGGAAGAAAATGCAGGAATAGCAGGGTTCTGCCGAGGATCCTAATGTGGATTCGGGTGGCTGACAACGAGGAAGCGGACGCATTTGTTGGTGAGGTTGCCCCAGTTGTGGGACAAGGAGGAAGGGTAGTGGGCGGAATCGCCGGGGCAAAGCTCTTGGCGTTCACCGTCAAGAATAAGAGTCAGCACGCCTTCTAAGACATAAATGAACTCTTCTCCGTCGTGGCTGTAGGGAAGAAGACTTTCTTCCTTGTTCAATGGAAGAAGTTCTACAAGGCGAGGCAGCATGGATTTTGGCTCGGCTTGATTTGTGAGATGGTAATGGATGAAGCGGCCTGGTTCGATTTGTGCAGTTTGTCGCTCGTAGCTGCGCAACAAGCGTTTTTTTCCAAGAGGGGGGCTGCTGAAAAAAAGGCTGGGTTCTACATCGAGAGCTATAGCGATTTTGCGCAGAGAGTCTACGGCGATGTCGGTGAGATCTCGCTCTAGTTGGGAGAGGAAACCTGTAGACAGGCCTGTTTTTTGGGCTACCTCTCGCAGGGTGAGGCCGCGGCGGCGGCGAAGTTCTTTAATTTGAGAACCGATGGAAGTAGTCATAGAACCCTCCTGGTTTTGTTTCTTTTAATTTCATTTTAGCAGTTAACCTTAAAATTGCAATGTCGAATTTTGATAAAAAGACACTTTTTTTGATAAAGTGAACATGGTGAGGAAATGGTTCAAAATTGAGGCTAAAATCCGTATTGACGCCTTTGTGTGGCTATGATAGCTTGGAATTATCTTTGAAAGAAACCATAATTTGGAGGGAATAGTATGGCGGAAAGGAAAAAAATCCGACTTTCTTTGCAAGAAGTGCAGCCGGGAATGGCTGTGGCGGAGCCAATCTGCCTAGAAGGTGAGAAAACCGCTTTTTTGGCCGAAGGGGCGATCGTAACGGAGCGGATTTTAGAACTATTGCGCTTGCGAGGAGAAGTGGCGCTGGTGGTTTATGTTCCAGCTGCAAATGACCCGAATTTCGCCATGCAAACGTTGTTCCGTGAAACCTACCAAAGCTTGCTGGGGAGGATGGAAGGCGTATTTCAGCAGTTGCGCTATGGCGGGTTGGTGGAAAAAGAGCAGTTGAACGTGTTGGCGGAAGAGACGATGGTGGTTTTGCACCAACCCGACATTTTTTCACTTTTAAGTATGTCTGGACAGGGGCGGGAGTCTTTTTTGCATCATAGTTTAAATGTAGGACTCTTATGCGGTTTATTGGCGTTGTGGCAAAACTTGGACGAAACGATGGTGCGTGACGCCGTAATGGCTGGATTGCTTCACGATATGGGGAAAAGCCGAGTGCCGGAGCACATTTTAGAGAAGCATGATGTGCTTTTGGCGCATGAAAAGCATGTCATGCATTGCCATCCGTTTCACAGCTACCAATTATTATTAGGAATTAGCGTGCCGGATCGGGTTTGTCGGGCGGCGTTGCATCATCATGAACGTCTTGACGGCACTGGTTATCCGGAAGGGCTGAAGGGCGATGAAATTTCGCCTTTGGCTCAGTTGGTTGCGGTGGCGGATGTATATGACGCTATGGTTTCGCCTCGACCTTACCGTGAAGCCCATTCACCGCTGGAGGCGTTGGAAGAATTGCTGCAAGGCATGTTTGAACGTTTTAATCCGGCTGTTTGCATGAAAATGGCAGATCGTCTTAAAGATTTGCTTTTAGGAGCAACGGTCGTGTTGAATGATGGAAGGGAAGGCGTGATTCGTCAATTCCCCCATTCCTTGAGCCCGCGCCCGTTGATTGAACTACCGGCGGGCGTTTATCTGGATTTGGATCGGGAACCGGAGTTAGGATTGGTTGCTATTCATGGCTTGCAAGGAACTTGGGGGAGCCGGGGCGGAGTGGAAGCCTGAAACCCTTAGAATGATGTTAGTGTTAAACTAGATAGTATGGTGAGATGCTAAAAAGCGGATCCGAAAGAGGAAGGCCGGCAATCAGAGCGTAAGACGCCTGGTTGCCGGCCTTTTTATTTGTTTCTCTAGTGGAAAAGGGAGAATTGACATGTAAATCTATTTTTGCAGCAACTGCTGCAGCGTGTTGAACTGAATGTATAATGGTTTGGCTAGCGTGCTTGGAGGGCCTGGCGTAAATCTTGCAGTAGATCATCCGGGTTTTCCAAGCCTACGGACAGGCGTACAAGAGAATCAGCAATGCCCAACTTTTGCCGTTCTGCTGCGGGAATGGCAGCGTGGGACATGGTAGCCGGATGGGAGAGGATGCTCTCTACGCCGCCAAGACTGACGGCAACGGCGGGGAGCGTTACTTGCCCTAAGAGGCGCTGAGTCAATTTGAAGTTCACTAAATCAAAAGAAAGCACAGCGCCAGGGCCAGCGGATTGTCCTTCGTGAATGCTGCGGCCGGGATGATTGAGTAAGCCGGGATAATAGACGGCTTTTACTTCCGACCATTGCTGCAGCTCAGCAGCGATATAGGCGGCTGATTTTTGCGCGGCTTCCAGGCGAACTTGCAGCGTGCGCAGGCCGCGCAAAGTCAGCCAACTGTCCTGCGGTCCCAGTACGGCGCCGAGACCATTTTGTAAGAGGTAGATGTCTTTGGCCAGCGCCTTGTCTTTGACAATAACCAGGCCTGCGATAACATCGCTGTGACCGGCGATGAATTTAGTAGCCGAGTGGACGACAATATCGGCGCCCAGCTCTAACGGTCGCTGCAGGAATGGGGTCATAAAGGTGTTGTCGACGATAACCAGCAGCTCGTGCTTTTTAGCCCAGGCGCAGGCGGCCTTCAGGTCGGTGATCGCCAGCAGCGGATTGGAAGGGGTTTCTAAATAAAGAGCTTTGGTAGTGGGGCGCAAAGACGCTTCCAACTGTGCATGGTCATTAGGGTCGATGAAGGAGTGCTCAATACCCCAACGCGGGCAGAGACGGGTCAACACGCGGTGCGTGCCGCCGTAGATATCTCTGGCTGCTAAGATGTGGTCGCCTTGAGAAAAGAGTAGCAGCGAGGCGCTGACGGCGGCGATGCCGGAAGCGAAAGCAAAAGCTCGGCTGCCTCCTTCTAGGTCGGCGGCTACGGTTTCCAGCGCTTGTCGTGTGGGATTGCCGCTGCGGGAGTATTCAAAAGGGGCGTTTTCTTCATAACGCTGGTCGAAGGTGGAAGTTTGAAATACAGGGACGCTGCTGGCCCCTAAACGTTCGTTAGCTGGCAGACCTGGGGCCAGCAAGCGGGTGGAAAAATCATGCATAAGAAGTCCTCCTTATAGCGACGTTGCTTTACTCGCATCTCACGCTAAACCGGTTCTTTTTCCGCCGGACATTGTCAGAAAGCCTCGGTATAGCGCCGCTATGCCTGCGTTTTCTTTCTCGTCTGGCGAAAAAACTCCTTGGTTTAGCGGCGTGCTCATGAAAGCAGCGGCGCCTTTGTTTTATAGTTCTTTGTAGTCCTCTATCGTACCCTCAAGTTACTCCGATTCTCTTGTTCGCTCCCCTAAGGCATGACCTAAGTCGGCGATGAGATCGTTAGCGTCTTCGATGCCGACGGACAGGCGAAGCAGGCGGTCAGAGATGCCTAAGCGTTCGCGGTCGGCGGCGGGAATGTCTGCATGGGTTTGTACGGCAGGGAAGGTAATCAGCGTTTCAACGCCTCCCAGGCTTTCGGCAAATTGGATGAGCTGGACATTGGCTAATATTTGGGGTACCAGTGTCGGGTCAGTTACTTCAAAGGACACCATGCCGCCGTAGCCGCTGGCCTGGCTTTCATGGATGGTATGGCCGTTGTGCAGCGGCAGGCCGGGGTAGAACACGCGGCTGACTTTGGGGTGTTCCAGCAGCCAGCGGGAAATGGCAAGGGCGTTGGCGTTGTGTTTTTCCATGCGCAGCGCTAACGTTTTTAAACTGCGTATGAGGAGCCAGCTGTCGCTGGGGCTGAGAATGGCGCCAGTAGCATTTTGCAGAAATCTTACTTTTTCGGCGAGCTCTGGTTCTTTGGCGACGATAACGCCGCACAGTAAGTCGTTGTGTCCTGCAAGGTATTTGGTACCGCTATGTACGACAAGGTCGGCGCCAAGTTCCAAGGGACGCTGGAAGTAGGGTGTCAAAAAAGTATTATCCACAATAAGCTGAAGGCTGTTATTTTGGCAAAACGAAGCCAAGGCCCGCAAATCAACAATGCGCAAGAGGGGGTTGGTAGGAGTTTCAATGAAGACGGCTTTGGTTTCAGGGCGAAGGGCTTGCCTGATGGCGTCTAGGGTGGTAGCGTCAACATAGGAGGCAGTCAAGCCAAAGCGGGACAGTACTTGCTCGAAAAGGCGGTAAGTGCCGCCGTAACAGTCCTCGACGACAATCAAATGGTCCCCATTTTTGTAGAGCATTAAAAGCGTGGTAATTGCTGCCAAACCGGAAGAGAAAGCACAGGCGCCAGCGCCTCCTTCAAGGCGAGCTAGTCCTTCTTCGAGAGCTTGCCTTGTCGGGTTGCCGCTGCGAGTGTAATCATAGCCAGTGCTTTCTCCCAAAGCAGGGTGGCGAAAAGACGCGGTTTGATAAATTGGGGTGCTCAACGCACCGGTACGGGGATCGGCTTTGCAGCCGATTTGAACAAGCTGTGAAGAAATATGCATGGTAGTCACTCCTTGTTATACTATTTTTTTTCGATTAAGCGCTTTGTAAAACTAACAATACTGCCGCCGCGGATGACGATAACAATTTCTTCTTCCTGCGAGGTCGGCTCACAAGGAGGCTTTGGCGTACTTGGATTCATGAAGGTCACCTCCGGAAAATAAAAAAAACAGGCCCCGAGACGAACGGGCCTGCCGTGCGTCTCTCATCTTTCAGGCAAGCTGCCTGCTGGAATTGGCACCAATGCAGTTTCCTGCCGGTTGCCGGGCGTCATCGGGCCAGTCCCTCAGCCTCTCTTGATAAGAGAACTTACATATGAAGTTAAAAAGTATGGTTTCTATTAGGTTCGGCTTGTTGGAAGAAACGAGCTGTCGCCGCTGCGGCTAGTGCAGGTAACAACCGAGCCGTCACTTAAAAACACCAACACCTGCTCTTCCTGACCATGGGCTTGTTCGGGTGAAAAAATAAATTCCTTTTGTTCCATGACGGCACCTCCTGTCAACTTCCGCAAAATAAAAAATCCTCTTCTCTGGAGAGAAAAGGGGTGCAAACAAATGCCCTCCTCTTATCTCCCAGGCGGCTAGCCTGCTGGAATTGGCACCACTGCATAATTCTGCCGGTTGCCGGGCGTCATCGGGCCAGTCCCTCAGCCTCTCTTGATAAGCGGTAAAACAACTATTTAATTTATAAAGAGAATACCATGGGTTTATTTGCGCGTCAAGAGTAAAATGGCTGCTTTGAAACAAAAATGCATAAAATAAGCGGTAAAACGCAACAAAGTGTCCGGTGGTCGATGCTAAATCGCGTTGTTGTTCCTTGCGAAAAGAAATATGTACTTCTTGAGGCTGCTTTGGTTTCTGCGTCCAAAGCTTGCGCAGCGGTTTTTCTTGCCAAGCGGCAGGATTGCAATGAGGCTGGCGCGAATCTTTTTCTTCAATAAATGATAGGGGATGGAGAGAAGTAGTTTTGTCAAAAACAATGAGAGGGCGTTTTGCCCCAAGTCCTACAGGTCAGATGCATTTGGGCAATGCCTGGACGGCGCTGCTGGCTTGGCTGCAAGTGCGAGCCGGAAAAGGCCAATTGGTGCTGCGTATGGAAGATTTGGACCCTGATCGTTCCAGAGCAGAGTATGTGGAGGGCTTAGAGAAGGATTTGCGTTGGCTGGGACTTGATTGGGAGGAAGGCGGCGATTTGGGCGGCGCCTATGGACCTTATGAGCAGGATAAACGGCGTGGTTTGTACGAGGAAGCGCTGCAGAGGCTGCGGCGGCAGGAATTGATTTATCCTTGTTATTGTACCCGAGCGGAGCTGGCGGCGTCCGCCCCGCACGGCGAAGACGGCGAGCGAATTTATCAAGGAACTTGTGCGGGTGGTGTTGCGGGAAGCAAGCTTACCAGGAAGCCTTCATTACGGCTGAAAGTACCAGAAGAAGAGATTGTTTTTGAAGATGGCGTATATGGCTTAGTGCGGCAAAATTTACGACAAGAGTGCGGCGACTTTGTCGTTCGCCGTTCTGATGGCGTTCATGCTTATCAGTTAGCAGTCGTGGTAGATGATGCGCTAATGGGTATTACCCATGTACTGCGCGGCGCGGATTTGCTGGCTTCTACGCCGAGACAGCTGTATTTATATCGCCTGTTGGGCTATGCTGCGCCCTTGTTCTCGCATGTGCCTCTTTTAGTGGATGAAAAGGGAGTGCGGCTGTCTAAACGACATGGCGCTTTGGCTGTGGCCGTCTTGCGAGAACGCGGCGTAAGAGCGGAGAAGATTATTGGACTATTGGCGTGGCTGGCCGGTTTGTTGCCTACGTTGGAAGAAGCGCAGCCGCAGGAGCTTGTTAACCTTTTTGACCTGAAAAAAATATCGCGCCAGGACATCATCGTTTCCGAGACGGCCTGGCGCTTCCTTCGCTAAGGAACTGCTGACTTATGAGCCCATGCCACGCTGGCTCTTTTTCCGCCTGACTGTGAAAAGGAAACCTCGAAATAGCGCCGCTATTCCCTCGGTCCCCTTTTCTGGCCAAACAAAAAAATTGCTCAGTGTGGCAGAGTGCTCAGTAAATCAGCAGCTCCTCCTATTGGTTTAAATTATATTTTCTTTTCAAAACTCGTAATCCTCAGTTGCACCCTCACTCTACTCCCTTTACTCCTGTTGGCTTTTATATCTTACATCCCTGTGATGGCGGCTACCTGGGCGGCGTCTTTGTCGCCGCGGCCGGAGAGATTGACGAGGAGCAGGTGCTCGGGGCCGTATTCTTTAGCGAGCTTGCAGGCTAAAGCCAGGGCATGAGAACTTTCCAGGGCGGGAATGATGCCTTCGGTGCGGCTCAGGAGGAAGAAAGCGTCCAGCGCTTCCTGGTCGGTGACAGCCTGGTAGTTGACGCGGCCGATATCTTTAAGATGGGCGTGTTCGGGTCCGACGCCGGGATAATCTAGGCCGGCGGAAATGGAATAGACCGGCAGAACTTCGTCTTTTTCGTCTTGCAGGACATAGCTGCGGAAACCGTGCAGGACGCCGGGGCGGCCTAGGGTGAGCGTGGCGGCGTGGTCGGGCGTGTTTACGCCTTTGCCTGCGGCTTCAGCGCCATAGATTTTTACGGATGGGTCTTCTAAGAAAGCGGCAAAAAGACCGATGGCGTTGCTGCCGCCGCCGACGCAGGCGACGATGCTGTCTGGCAGGCGCCCTGCGGTTTCCAGCATTTGCTGGCGAGCTTCGCGGCCGATGATTTCCTGAAAGTCGCGAACCATCAAGGGATATGGATGCGGACCGACGGCGGAGCCTAAAAGATAGAAAGTGTCTGTTAGATGTTCCACCCAGTATTCCAGTGCCGCATCGACAGCGTCCTTAAGGGTGCGCGTGCCACGAGTGACGGAAACGACTTCCGCGCCGAGGGCGCGCATGCGAAACACGTTTAATTCCTGCCGGGATACATCTTCTTCGCCCATGAACACGGTGCATTTCAAGCCGAATAAGGCGGCAACGGTAGCGGTAGCGACGCCGTGTTGCCCGGCGCCGGTTTCGGCGATTACATGTTTTTTGCCCATGCTCCGGGCCAGGAGAGCCTGGCCAATGGCGTTGTTAATTTTGTGAGAACCTGTATGGTTCAGGTCTTCGCGTTTGAGATAGATCGTGGCGCCGCCGAGATGGCGCGAAAGGTTTTCTGCAGCATACAATAAAGAGGGGCGGCCGACATATTGGCGCAGATATTTGGCAAATTCCGCTTGGAACGACTCCGTTTGGCGGATCTTTTCATAGGCGACAGCTACTTCTTCTAACGCGGGCAGCAAAAACTCGGGTACGTATTGGCCTCCAAATTCACCGAACATACCATTGCGTGTATCCATATTGTTTCTCTCCTTTTATTTTAAATTTTGAACAAAAAGAACAAGTGAAAACCTGACTTCATCAATGTAGTACAAAAATGATGTTTTAGCAAGAGTTGACCGTGAAAAATGTTACTTGCGTCGTAGGGGAGTTTTTGAGGAGAGACAAATAAACTGTTGAAATGGTCTGGAAAGATAGAAGAGAGAAACCGCCGCTTGTCTTGCGGCGGCTAGGCTGGTATAGTCTTCAGAGTATAGAGTAAAAGGAGTGAGGTTATGACGATGAAGGGCAATGTGTTGATTGCGCAGGGGGGCGGACCGACGGCGGTAATCAACCAAAGTTTGGCCGGTATTGTTCGGGAAGTGCGGCGCTTAAGTCCGGGAAGCCGGATTTATGGAGCGCTCCATGGAGTGGAAGGTGTGGCAAAAGAAGAATTTGTCGATCTGACACAGGTAACGGAGGCCAATTTGGAAGCGGTGGCGGCAACTCCTTCTGCTGCATTGGGTTCTACTCGGGTAAAGCCCAAAGCTGATTTTTGCAAGAAGATGTTTGCTGTTATGAAAGCCCATGACATTCGTTATTTCTTCTATATAGGGGGCAATGATTCTTCGGACGCGCTGTTAATTATTAGTGAAGAGGCGGCGCGAGAAAAGTATCCGCTCAAAGCCATTCACGTGCCCAAGACGATTGACAACGATTTGCTTGTTACCGATCATACTCCTGGTTATGCCTCGGCAGCTCGCTTTGTAGCACAGGCCTTCGCGGGCTTGACGCTGGACATGAGAGCATTGGGCGGCGTATATGTCGGTATTGTCATGGGGCGGCATGCTGGATTTTTGACAGCGGCTGCGGCTGCGGCTCGGCGCTATGAAGGTGATGGTCCGCATTTGGTATATCTGCCGGAACGCTCGTTTTCATTAGAGTCTTTCTTAGCGGATGTACGGCGCGTACATGAGCAATACGGGTTTTGCGTAGTGGCTGTATCGGAGGGGATTTGTGACGCATCCGGGCAACCGCTGCTGTTAAGCTTGGTTGACGAGGTGGAACGTGACGCTCACGGTAATGCTACGCTGTCCGGAACTGGTGCGCTAGGGGACTGCTTGTCGAAAAAGCTTAAAGAAGGACTGGGTATTTCGCGCGTGCGTTGTGACACCTTCGGTTACTTGCAACGCTCCTTCTTGGGGTGTGTTTCGCCGGTAGATGCAGCGGAAGCGCGGGAAGCCGGGGAGAAAGCGGTTCAGTTTGCTGCATTTGGGCAGGAAATGAATGGCTCCGTGACTATTCACCGGGTGGGTGATTATGCAACGGCGTATCGCTTGACTCCATTAGTTGAGTTGGCAGGTAAGACTCGTTATATGCCGGATCCCTTTATTAATGAAGCCGGCAATGACATTACTCCCGCGTTTCTGGAATATGTACGGCCGCTTTTGGGGAAAGACTGCCCTGTGGCAGCGAGACTGGAAGCGCCTCGCATAGCCGGACGCTGCTAATAGGAAAATGGAAATCGAACAGGCTTGCAGTCGAATAGGCTGCAAGCCTGTTTATTATTGGCGAGTGTACGCTAGTTTGAGAGTGTCAGTATCGGTCATAAAGAAACGAAGGTTTAATGTGCTAATTTCAAACCGATGACGCCGGCGATGATTAGAAGTACGGATGCGATCCGTAAAATTCCGATGGGATCATTATATAATATAATCCCCAATATAAATGTACCTGCAGCCCCTATGCCGGTCCAGACGGCATAAGCTGTGCCCATGGGAATGTCCTTTTGCGCCGAAAATAGGAAAAAACCGCTAAGGCCCATTGCGATTACTGCGATGGCAATGCCTGTAAATTGTTTTCCTTCCATGGTTTGCGCCATTTTTAAACCGAGAGGCCAGCCGATCTCGAACAATCCAGCAATAACCAAATAAATCCATGCCATCAACGATTCCTCCTTTAAAACATAGTAGGGTAGCAGGCATATTAAGGAAGTTCGGCTCGTTTGATGAGTCTAATATTAACTTGAACAAGAGGATCATTCTGTAAGTGTCCTTTGAAAATGGAAGTTTCTCCGGATAAATAACCTTCCCAAATTGCATGATAGCGATCAAGATTTCCGAAGAGGGATGTTTTGTCTCCAGAGTAATGGATGATTTCCGTTTCAATTGTTATTTTTCCGTCTCTCGCAGCGTTATAGTTACCGAGATAGTAATAATTATCGCTGCCGCCGAAAACCTTTCTTGTTTCAAAGACCACGACTCCTGCTCCGACATAGCCTGTAGCTGCTTCGAATTCAACTGACCATAAGCCTTCAAGCATGCTCATTACCTCCTCGCTTTTATTTATCATAACTGTCTGTGATGGGTTTGCTGTAAGTATAGGACATAAGGCGACGAATAAGCATAGTAGGAATGACTAGATTATTTAAATAGTTCCTTGCTTGGAGAATATTTCCTGCAGAAAAACACAGCGATAGCGAAAAAATGTTGAATTTTCAAAAAAATAATATTGGCGATAATCTGGCTGATTATAAGAACTGGAAGCTAGGATAAGGGGAATGATGAAAGTTTTATTCTCTATAAAAAATAGATTGTTTGTTTGCTAAAAAGAAGATATACTGTATAATGCTTAAACTGACTAATTGGTCCAAAAAAAACAATGCTTTCTTAAAGGTATTTTTTAGCAAGTAAAGAATAAGTAGTTTATTAATATGTAATCCCTGAAAAGTAATAGTATATTGTGTTTACATAACTATATTGAGTGTAAAGAAACGGAGGCATTTATCTATGCTATTTAAACCATGGGGTAATTCCACTGGAAAGAAAAGATTGGCTTGCGCTATGGCTCTTTTATTGAGCGGCTTGCTGTTGGCAGGGTGCAACGGCAAGCAGCAGGCGCCAGCAGGGCAGGCTGTGGCTGTGAAGGCCATGAAGGTTATTAAGCAAGATACGCCGGTTTCCTATGAGTTCGTAGGGGAAGTGGAAGCCAAGCAAGAGGTACAGATTAAGGCGCAGGTAAGCGGCAATATTATTGAGAAGTTAGTGGATGGCGGCACCACTGTATATCGCGGCCAGCCCTTGTTTGTCATTGATCGGCGACAGTATGAGGCGAACTCCCTGAATGTACAGGCGCAGTTGGCTCAGGCGCAAGCTGCTTTGAGCCGGACGCGGCGTGATGTTGCCCGGTACGAGCAACTGGCTGAACAACAGGCGATTGCTCAGCAGGTATTGGATAATGCAGTAGCGGAAGAACGTCAAGCGGCGGCTCAAGTGGATGCGCAGCGGGCTCTTTTGCAAAAAGCCAATAACGATGTGAACGATACAACGATTGTGGCCCCTTTCGACGGACGTATTGATACGAAGGATTTAAGTATCGGCAACTATGCTACGGCTGGCTCAACGGTGCTGGCTACGATTTCCTCTACCGATCCGGTGCGGGTTCGCTTTAGTGTTAGTGAAAACGATTACTTGAAATTTATCCGCATGGGCGGAGGCGCTGCAACAACGGAACGCAAGCTGCGCCTGATCCTAAGCGATGGAGGCGAGTATCCGCTGGAAGGAACTGTGGATCAAATTGACCGCGCCTTGGGCTCGGATACCGGAGCGCTAACCATTAAAGCCTTGTTCGCTAACCCTGATCGTATGTTGGTGCCTGGTATGTTTGCGCGGGTAGTTGCGGTTGCGGAAACACGTCCAGGAGCCTTACTTGTGCCGCAACGGGCTGTGCAGGAAATATTAGGGAAAACCTTCTTGACTGTTGTAAACGCAGAGGGTAAAGCAGAAATGCGCCCTGTGAAGATGGGGGCGCGTATCGGACAGAAACTTTGGATGGTAGATGAAGGCTTGACCGAGCAGGACATCGTGGTTGTTGAAGGATTCCAAAAAGCACAACCAGGTACGCCGGTGGACGTGCAAACCATTACTCTAGCGGACTTGGCTGACGCGAATCAGAAATAAGGAGGTGGCTTGATGGCCAAGTTCTTTATTGATAGGCCGGTATTTGCTATCGTTCTATCGATTTTCATTACGATTGCCGGACTTGTTTCCATTACACAGCTGCCGATCGCGCAGTATCCGCAGATCACGGCGCCAGTCGTTAATGTTAGCGCCAGTTATGTCGGCGCGAATGCGGAAGTAGTGGAACAGGCTGTGGGTCAAGCCATTGAGCAGCAGGTCAATGGCGTAGAAAACATGGTTGACATGCGGTCGACCAGCGATGATAACGGCCAATATTCTTTAAATGTAAAATTTGAGTTGGGTGTTAACCCCGACATGGCTACAGTTCAGGTGCAAAACAGGGTATCTCAGGCAAACGCCAAGATTCCTGCGGCGGTGCAGAGTTCTGGTATTACGGTGCAAAAGCAATCGCCGGACACCGTTATGTGGCTGTCCTTATGGTCGCCCAAAAATACTTATGATTCCTTGTTTTTGAAAAACTACGCGAATATTTACTTGGTGGATGACCTGAAACGCGTCAAAGGCGTGGGCAATGTTAATGAATACGGTCCTGAATTTGGCATGCGCGTTTGGCTGCAGCCGGATAAGATGGCCCGCCTTGGCATTACCGCTGACGATGTGGGCGATGCTATTAAGGAGCAAAACGTGCAGGCGCCAGCCGGTACGATTGGCCAGCTTCCTTCGCCGAAAGGGCAGGAATTCCAGTATTCAGCAAGAGTACAGGGACAATTACAAGAAGAAAGCCAGTTCTCTAATATTATTGTCCGAGCTAAGCCAGACGGCTCCTTTGTGCGAGTCAGTGATGTGGCTCGCGTGGAGCTGGCGGCGAAAGATTATCACTTTACTAGTGATTTGAATCAGCGGGATTCAGTGACCTTGGCGATTCAATTAACTCCGGATGCGAATGCGCTGGATACAGTTACTGAAGTTAAGAAAGTTTTGGAGACCAACTCCAAACGCTTCCCGACCGATTTGGAATATCATATCGTTTCGGATAATACTCGTTTTATCGATGAATCAATGATCGAAGTAGTTAAGACCTTTGTAGAAGCATTGCTGCTTGTTTTGCTGATCGTGTTTATCTTTTTGCAAAGCTGGCGAGCTACTCTCATTCCGATGTTGGCAGTGCCGGTATCCTTGATTGGTACCTTCGGTGCGTTTATTCTTCTTGGCTTTAATATTAATACGCTAACGATGTTTGCTATGGTACTGGCGATTGGCCTGGTTGTTGACGATGCCATCGTTGTGGTGGAATCAGTAGAGCATCATATGCGCTATAACGGTATGACGCCGAAAGACGCAGCCTATCGAGCGATGGAAGAGGTATCAGGTCCGGTTGTGGCTATTGCTTTTGTGCTGGCTTCGGTATTTATACCGGTTGCTTTCTTTGGAGGAACGGCGGGCGTACTGTATAAGCAGTTTGCTTTGACCATTGCGGTTTCTATGGGGCTTTCGGCGTTAGTGGCTTTGACGTTGACGCCAGCCTTGTGTTCGCTTCTCCTTAAGCCACATGATCCCAATGCTCACGAAGGGCGTTTAGGGCGGTTTTTTGAGGCGTTCAACGAAAAGTTTGACGCTATGACTGGGCGTTATGGGAAAACGGTACGTAAATTTATTCGAGGCAGCAAGCTTTGTCTGGCAGGGTTGTTAGTCATCGTCGTTTTGGCGGTAACTTTCTTTAAAATGTTGCCGACGACTTTTGTGCCGAATGAAGATCAGGGATATTTCCTAGCAACTATAAGCTTGCCGGAAGCGGCTTCAATGAATCGAACCCGGCAGGTTGGTAACCAAGTGGCGGATGTTGTAAAAGGAATCCCCGGCGTAAGAGATACTTTGGTGATTACCGGTTACGATATCTTGGCGGGAGCCTTGAAACCGAACGCTGGCTTGTTGGTTGTAGCGTTGGATACCTGGGGTGATCGTCCTGGTAAAGAATTATATGTAGATAACATCATTCGACAGGTGTACATGAAAACCGCACGTATTCCAGAGGCGACGGTTATGGCGTTCAATGCACCGGCATTGCCGGGCGGCGGTTCTACTGGCGCCATGACCTTTATGCTGCAGGATCGTGGCGGCGGCAATGTAGAGGAAATGGCGGATGTTTCGAAAAAGTTCCTTGGCGAGGCGCGTAAACGTCCAGAATTGACGGGCGTATATTCTACATTCCGTAGCGATACGCCGGCATTCCGTTATGAAGTCGACCGGGAAAAAGCGGAGAAACTGGGCGTCAAGGTAGACGATGTATTCAATACGCTGCAAGCTTTCTTAGGCGGCTTGCAGGTTAATGACTTTACTCGTTTTGGTCGTACTTGGAAAGTAGTTATGCAGGCGGAACCGCAGTATCGTTCTGATGCCAATGATATTCGATATTTCTTTGTGCGTAGCAATACGAACGCTATGGTGCCGTTGGCTACCTTGGTCAAACCGGTGCCTATCAGCGGTCCCACGGCGATTAAGCGTTTTAATGGCAACCGGGCCATTCAAATTGGCGCTAGTCCTGCGCCGGGTTACAGCAGCGGTCAAGCAATGACAGCGCTGGAGGAAGTGGCTACGGCGACCTTGCCCAATACGTACAGTTATGAATGGGCGGACCAAAGCCGCGACGAAAAACTGTCCGGCGGACGCGCTGTCTATGTCTTTGGAGCGGCCATCCTGTTTGCCTTCCTGTGTTTGGCGGCGTTGTACGAAAGCTGGAGCGTTCCTTTTGCGGTACTGCTTTCGGTGCCTACGGCGATTTTTGGATCGGGCTTGTTCCAGTGGGCGCGCAGCCTGGAAAATAGTATCTATATGCAGATCGGTTTAGTCATGCTGATTGGCTTGGCGGCTAAGAATGCGATTTTGATTGTCGAATTTGCTAAGGTGCGCGTGGATAAGGGCGTTGATCCGGTAGAAGCGGCGATTGAAGCGGCGAAACTGCGCTTGCGGCCAATCTTGATGACGTCGCTGGCGTTCATCTTGGGTTGCGTACCGTTGATGATTGCAACCGGAGCTGGCGCTGGCGCCAGAAACGCCATGGGTACGGCCGTTGTCGGCGGCATGCTGGCGGCGACCATGCTAGGGGTATTCTTGATCCCCGTGCTTTATGTAGTCGTTGTAAAATTGACGCGCAAGCTTACTTGGCGCAAATAGAGTAGGGTTCAAACTGCCTCCCGAAAATTCGGGAGGCAGTTTTCTTTTTTTATATACTAGGATTTGTAAAACGAACCGCGAAACACACGAAAGTCGCGAAAGGGGTTTTGAAGAGACTATATGGTATAAACGGTGGCATAACTATATTTGAGATAAGATTTCCGCGCGACGTTTATTCGATCTTCGTTCTCTGACTTTCGCAGAGTTTTCTCGGCGGCATAGGAAGGAATTTTCCATCTGCAAGAGTAATAGAATAAGCTAAGGAGGCGGAAGCAATGAGAGAATGGCTTGTTTTTGACGTCATGGGAGTCATCTTTACTGTTGGAGACGATACCAATGAGTTGCTGGTTCCATATATCCAGAAATTTGCCCCGTCACTTAGTAGCAATGAAATTAACCAGGTCTATTTGGAAGCCAGCTTGGGGAAAATATCTTCTTGTGATTTTTGGAAAACATTAGGTTTGGGAAATTACTATCCGCAGATTGAGCAAGACTATTTGGAAAAACAGTTGACGTTGGATGAGGATTTTTTGATGGTGGCGCAGAAACTGCAGCAGCAATACCATTTGGCGTTGTTATCCAACGATGTCAGCGAATGGTCGGCTTATTTACGCAGAAAATTTGATTTAGACCCATATTTTGAGGAAATCGTCATCAGCGGAGACGTAGGTCTGCGTAAGCCGGATCAGGCTATTTATGATTTACTATTGCGGCGTCTGCAGTGCCGACCGGAAAACAGCATTTTTATTGATGACCGCCAGAAAAATCTTATTCCGGCTATGCGGGCGGGTATGAAGACGATACAGTTCAAACGGGGCTGTGATGGCAGTGAAATGTGCGGTAGTTTTGAGGTGCAGTCGTTTAAGCAACTGCCCGGACTTGTTGCACATTTATTTGGCTTGTAACACGGTTTAAGATAACAGTTGCGCCGGAAGTAAAGAAGGAGTGAGCAGTATGACAACTTATAAGATTGCGGTGATTCCCGGAGATGGCGTCGGACCGGAGGTTTTGGCGGAAGGAATTAAGGTGCTCCAAGCCGTGGCGGCGATGGACGGGACCTTTTCTTTTGAATTTGAAACCTTCCCCTGGGGCTGTGAATATTACTTGAAGCACGGAAAAATGATGGATGAAGACGGGATGGAACGCTTAAAAAGTTTTGACGCTATTTATCTTGGCGCTGTGGGCTTTCCTGGCGTTCCTGATCATATTTCGCTTTGGGATCTGCTGCTCAAAATTCGCAAGGGCTTTGACCAGTATATTAATTTGCGCCCCATACAGCTTTTGCAAGGAGCGCCGTGTCCGCTGGCCGGGGTCAAGGCTGGCGAAATCGATATGCTGGTGGTGCGTGAAAACAGCGAGGGCGAATACGCTGGCGCTGGCGACTGGTTGTTCAAGGGCAAACCAGAGGAAGTGGTGCTGCAGACCGGCGTGTTCTCACGCAAAGGAACGGAACGCGTGATTCGCTATGCTTATGAATTGGCTCGCAAGACCGGCAAGACCCTTACCAGTATCAGTAAGGGCAACGCCTTGAATTATTCCATGGTTTTTTGGGATCAGGTTTTCGCGGAAGTGGGCAAAGAGTATCCGGAGGTAAAAACCTATTCGTACTTGGTTGATGCGGCCAGCATGTTTTTTGTCAAAGACCCGGGCCGTTTTCAGATCGTTGTGACGTCCAATTTGTTCGGCGATATTTTGACCGATCTGGGCGCTGCCATTACCGGCGGCATGGGCCTGGCGGCAGGAGCCAATCTAAATCCGGAGCGGACTTATCCGTCTATGTTCGAGCCTATTCACGGCTCTGCGCCGGATATTGCCGGCCGCAGCATTGCCAATCCTCTGGCGTCCATTTGGTCTGTCAGCCAGATGCTGGACTTTTTTGGTCATGAAAAGTGGGGGCGGCGCGTGCTGCAGGCGATTGAGAATGTGCTCCAGGAGAAGGCTTGCTTAACGCCGGACTTGGGCGGCAGCGGCAAAACCCAGGAAGTGGGCGATGCCGTAGTCGCTAAGCTGTCCGGACAGCAGGAGTAGCTAGGTAAAGTCGTGTTCGTGCCGGGTTTGGCGGTTGACAGAGCAAACCCGGCACTGCTATCATAATTGAGTAGTGTAGTGACGCTGTGCGGCAGCGTCGGTAGGGAAGGTTCTGGCAAGTTCACTAAGGGAACTTGCGGAGAAACTTCAGCAAGAATAGTAAGTAGTTGAACGTGTAGAAAGGTAGGATGGGTAGGATGACAATTCAATTTTGGATCATAGTACTGTATATTTGTGTTTTATTTGCTATTAGTATTTACGTAAAGCGGCGGGCTGGCAACAGCAGCGGCTTTTTGTTTGCCGGACGCAAGCTGACGACGCCTTTGGTGGCGGCGAATATTGCAGGTACGGCCATTGGCGCGGCGGCGACCATCGGCGTGGCGGAGAATGCGTTCCAATCGGGCATTGCCGCTGGCTGGTACAATGGCGCCTGGGCGGCCGGCGCTGTGATGATGGCGTTTGTAGCGGCTAAAAAATATCGGGAACTTCACTGCACTACGGTTCCCGAACTGTTTGAGCGGTATTACGATAAAAAAGGCCGGGTTATCGCGGTGTTGGGCATGTTGACCATTCAATTGGTAATTACTTCGCTGCAGTATTTGGCGGGCGGCGCGATTTTGTCTTCGCTGCTGCCGGATATTTTTTCCTTTCAAGGCGGCATGGTTACCAGTGCGGCGGTCTTTATCGGGACGACCATTCTGGGCGGGCTGTGGTCGTCTGGTTTGTCCAACATTCTCAGTGTTTCTCTGATTTATATCGGCGTCTTAATCAGTACGATTACCATTGTTAATAATCAAGGTGGCATTGGCGCTATTGCGGCTTCGCTGCCGCCGGGAGTTGATTGGTTCGGTCCTGTAGGCGGTTTGGGTTTGGCTACGGTGATTGGCTGGTTCGTGGTGATGATGACGCAGGCCATTACCGCTCAAGGACCGGTGCAGGTGGCCTGTGCGGCCAAAGACGGCGCAGCGGCGAAAAAGGGCTTTCTTTGGGGCGCTTTGCTAATGTTCCCCATAGGTTTTGCCTGTGCGATCATGGGCGTGGCCGCCCGGGCGGCGCATCCGGAAATGAAGGCGACCTTGGCTCTGCCTTATATGATTATGAGCTTGGATCCAGTGGTTTCCGGCTTGACTTTGGCGGCCCTTTGGGCTGCGGATGTAGCAACAGCTTGTCATATTCTGCTGGCGGCGGGAACGCTGTTCTCTCAGGATATCTATAAACGCTTTATCAATCCGAATGTAAGCGATAAGAAATATACCCTTTTAAATCGCTATGCTATTTTGGGCTTGGGGGCGGTTACCCTCTGGTTTGCTTTTAATGCCGTGGGCATCGTTAAAACGATGCTGATTGGCCTCAGTCTGACCACGGCGTTTACGCTGATCTTTCTCTTCACCATGTTCGCTCCCGGCTTATGCCGGAAAAATTCGGCGTTTTATACGACCTTGGCAGGCATTGTGACGTTGTTTGTCTGGCAGGCCTTTCCTGCCGTACAGATTTTTGCGCATCCCATATACATGGAGTGGCTGGTTTGCCTCGTAACCTTCTTTATTGTGGCTATAGTGGACAAGCAGCCGATTCGGACGGTGGTCCTGCAGGAGGAAGAATCGAATGGAACTTACCAGTCTTGATGTTGGCCGAGCTGCTTTAGCTATGGCTATTAGTACGGATCGGCAGGAAGAGCAGGCTATGCGGCAGCGGCTGCAAAACCGTGGTATTCTGGCTGTAGCCGTCGATTTTGGCGGCGAGTACTTGAGTTCCGTAAAAAAGATGATCGAACGCGCCGTAGTGGCGGCGCAGCGACAGGGCTTGATTGAAGCCAGTCATGTGGGGGAAGGCGCGGTAGCTGGGGCGACGCATGCGGCGCTGGAGCAGATTACGCCTAAGGCCGTAGGACTCAATGTAGGCGGCAAAATCGGCGTAGCCCGCTATGGGGAGCATGTGTGCGTGGCTGTCTATTTGGGCGTCGGGGTGCTGCATCTTAATGAGGTTGCGGTGGGGCTGGCCCATCGTTCCCTTCCTATGTCGCAAGATTAAACGATAAAAGCTGCGGAAAACTTATAAAAAGTTTTCCGCAGCTCTTTTGCATGTGCTGAAAAATCCTTCTTGACTATCACGCTAGTGTCAGGGTGTAAGCTTTTATTGAGGGAAGGGACGTGACTTCTGTGTTAATTCGAGAACTGTCGCGCAGAACTGGCGCAAGCATACGCTCTTTGCGTCATTACGAGGGCAAGAGATTGCTGGCGCCGCAACGCTTAGAAAATGGCTATCGAGATTATACGGAGTTAGATGTCGGCAAAGTGAAGACGATTCAGCTGTATCTGGGATTAGGACTTTCTACGGAAGAAATTGCGATGGTGCTGGAATGTCCCCAAGAAGCCGCAACGAACCGCCCTCTATGTAAAGAAGCTTACCAGCTGTATCAGGGAAAATTGGTTGAAATTGAGCGGCAGATACAGACCTTGCAAACTCTGCGCTCTCGCTTGCAGGAGCGGCTCAGCCAGTTCGAAAACTTCGCTGGCGCTCGGTAAGCATAAGGAGTGGTAGCAGTGGTTGTTGACAGTCACGCACATCTCATGCTTCCCCAAGAGCGGCAGCATGAACTGATGCTTGAGGCCGGCGTAGACCGGACCGTATTATTTACTTCGCGGGTGCACCCGGAGAAGGCGGAGACGTTGAGAGAACTGGAGGCGGAACTAAAGACTCTTTATCAGATGCTGGAGGGGCAAGGCGATTCACAAGAAGCTAGGAAGCAATCGTTGCTTGCCTTGGAAGAAGTGGTAAAGATCCACCCCAATCGGTATTGGGGCTTCGGTTCCATGCCTTTGGGGCTGGGGGCGCGAGAGAGTTTTGAGTGGGTGGAGTCGCAGATTGTCAGGCGCGGTTTTTGCGGGATTGGGGAATTGACGCCTGGAACTGGGCAAGTTGCGTTGTTGGAGCCGGTTTTTCAAGCTTCCCGCGAAGCGGGCGGCTTGCCGTTATGGGTGCATGCTTTTTTTCCTTTGCAGGCCCAGGACATCAAAACGCTGCTGACAATGGCGACGGGATTTCCGGAAGTTCCCTTGATTGTGGGGCATTTAGGCGGGCTGAATTGGCTGGAAATACTGCAAGCGGTCAAGAATATGCCGCAGGTATATCTGGATTTATCGGCATCATACACTACAATGGCGCCGATGTATGCTATGAGGGAACTGCCAGAACGCGTGCTGTTTGCTTCGGATGCCCCTTATTCTACGCCGGCCGTGGCACGGCATATCCTAGAACAGGTAGCGCCTAGCCGGGAAGTACTGAATTTGGCGTTGGGAGACAACATTTGCCGAATTTTACGTAAATAAGACTTAGTGTAAGGAAGAGCAGGCTGCGGAAAGAGGCGTAAAGCATGACAGGTATTGGATTCTATCGGGATGAGGCGCTGCCTTTTTTTGAGCTGAAGTTGTGCCAGGAATACGGTATTGCTTACAAAAAGCACGCCCATGAGGAATATTCGCTAGGCCTTGTCGTTGCCGGGGGAAGTTCTTTTTGGTGTGAAGGCGGTCATGAGACTATTGCGCCGCAGACGATGCTGTTATTGCCTACGGGGTGCATGCACGCTTGTAAGCCTGTGGAGTCGGGAACATGGAATTATCGCATGTTGTTTGTAGCGGCAGCTTGGGTACAAGCGCTGGCGGCGGAACGGCCAGGAACTATATGGACGCAGCCGCTATTGAAGCCGGTTTCGTCTAGAGCGGTGCAACGTTTGGAACGGCGGCTGCAGCGATTGCAGGGGACGGAGACGCCGCTGGCCAAAGAAGCAGTGCTGATCGATTTATTTGACGAATTCCAGCAAGGCGATAAAAAAATCTGGCTGGAACGGTCTGGCGAGGAACGGCCGCGCTTGAAGCAAGCCAAAGAGTATTTACAAAGCCATTTTGCGGCAAAGGTTACCTTGGAAGAGCTGGGGGCGGTTTCAGGCTTGAATAAGTTTCACTTGCTGCGGCTATTTAAAGAAGCTTTCAAGATCCCGCCGCACATGTATCAGATGGTGCTGCGCATTAATTTTGCCAAACGAGAATTGGGTAACCGCAAAGAACCGGCGGAGGTGGCTCAGGAGGCGGGATTTTACGATCAGAGTCATTTCAGTAAAGCCTTTAAAAGCTATACCGGTATTACGCCGGAAAAATACCAAAAAGGCATTTGATCTCAATATTTTACAATACAAGGCGGTGATTTCACGTTAGGATAAAAGAAAAAAGAGGAGCGATAACGTGAAACTTGTCATGGTAATCAATCGAGATTTGCCCCTGGGCCTAGTGGCCAATACAGCGGCGGTGCTGGGTATCAGCCTCAGCAAAATCTACCAGGAGGATATTGTCGGCGGCGACATTGTCGATGCTGATGGAAACTTGCATTTGGGCATTACGGCGCAAACCATTCCCATCCTGAGTGCAAGCCGGGAGCAGGTAAAAGAAATTCGCGAAACTATGTTTGAACCGGCTTTTGCAGAAGTAGCGGCAATTGATTTTAGCGAAGCGGCGCAACGCTGTCTCAATTATGACCAATATATGCGGAGTTTGTCCCAGTTATCGGCGGAAGAGCTGTTTTACTTGGGCGTCTGCATGTATGGCCCCAAGAAAAAGGTGAACAAACTGACCGGCAGCCTGCCCTTGTTAAGGTGAACCGAAAAGAAGGAATGAACAAGAGAACCGGAGTGCCCTGAGGGCGCACCGGAGGAATACGAAGCAAAAAGTTAAATAACCGATGTATTAAAAGAGCTAATCAATAAAGGACCGCACTTTGGTGTGCTCCCCGTCAATAGGACAATCAAACAATATAAAGAGTTCCTTTACAGCTCATCCGTTTGGATGAGCTGTTTTTCTTATGCAGCGCTGTAGTGTTCGTGGTATTCATAAGGTGTCATAACGCCCAGCTTTCGTTGTAATCGGTCAAAGTTGTAGTAGTGGATATAGCTGCGGATTGCATGTATAAATTCCATTCTACTGGTGAATTTCCGGCCATAGTACATCTCGCGCTTCAGTATTCCCCAGAAGCCCTCCATGGGGCCGTTATCAATGCAGTGGGCT
>NZ_KB894598.1 GCF_000374545.1 Anaeromusa acidaminophila DSM 3853 | reverse complement strand
GGATACACTCGATTACTTTTCTGCGGTTTTAAGCCAGCTTCACCTTCTGACTGGTACTGAAAAATCCATCTCCTCACTAGTTTCTGATCAACTTCCAGAGTGTTTGCTATATCGGCTATGCGCATGCTTTTGGCCAAATACCTCTTGCAAGCATCTATCTTCAAAGTGGCCGATACTTTTTCTTTATGTGGCATAAAATTACCCCCAGACAAGACAATGTGTTTTTTCATTGTCCTATCTAGGGGTAGCATATCACCTTTTCGGGCACGGTCTTTTTGGTTATTGTTGCTCTTCTTCTTGTTCTTGGCGGTTGGCCGTGGCCAACGCCGTAACCTTGTCGTCGTCGGTCATATCCATGATCTTGACGCCTTGGGTATTGCGGCTGATCAAGGAAATCTGCGAGACGTTGGTGCGGATGATGGTGCCGCCGGCGGTAATCAGCATGAGGTCGAGATCGGGGCGAACCACTTTAATGCCCACGACTTCACCTGTTTTTTCGGTAACCTTCATATTGATAACGCCTTTGCCGCCGCGCGTCTGATGACGGTAATCATCGGCGGTGGTGCGCTTGCCGAAGCCTTCTTCGGTGACGGTCAGGACATCGCCGTTGCTGCGCAAGGTATCCATGCCGACAACTACATCGCCTTCTTCCAGATTGATGCCGCGAACGCCGTGAGCGTTACGGCCCATGACGCGGACGTCTTTTTCCGAGAAGACAATGGCCTGGCCGCGACGAGTGCCCATGATGATGTCCTGCTGGCCGTTGGTCAGTTTCACGTCAATCAGGTCCTCGTTGTCGCTGAGGGTGATGGCGATGAGACCGCCCTTGCGGTTGGTGTCAAAGTCCATCAACTCGCTCTTCTTGACAGTGCCCAGCTGGGTCGACATGAAGAGGTAGTAGTCCTCGTTGAATTCACGCACCGGGATAACGGCGGTAATCTTCTCCTGGGCCTCGAGAGCCAGCAGGTTGATGATGTTGACGCCTTTGGCTGTGCGGCCGGATTCAGGCAGCTCGTAGCCCTTGAGACGATACATGCGGCCGCGGTTGGTAAAGAAGAGGATGTTGTTATGCGTCGTGGTAACAAACATGTGCTCCACGAAATCGTCTTCTTTGGTGCCCATGGCCGTAACGCCCTTGCCGCCACGGTTTTGCTTGCGGTACGTGTCAAGAGGCAGACGCTTGATGTAGCCGTTGTGGGTCATGGTGATGACGATTTCCTCTTCGGCAATGAGATCTTCGATCTCCAGCTTGGAGGTATCGCTGGTAATCACCGTGCGCCGCGGATCGGCATAGCGTTTTTTCGCATCCAGCAATTCTTCCTTGATGATGCCCATAACCAAGTGTTCGTTGGCCAGGACGCTTTCTAAGTATGCGATGGTTTCCAGCACATCCTTATATTCCTGCTCGATCTTGTCGCGTTCCAGGCCGGTAAGGCGCTGCAAGCGCAGGTCCAAGATGGCTTGGGCCTGTTTTTCCGAGAGGGCGAATTTGCTCATCAAGGCTTCCCGGGCAATTTCCGCCGTACGGGAAGCGCGAATGGTACTGATGACTTCGTCCAGATGATCCAGCGCAATTTTGAGACCTTCCAAAATATGCGCGCGCGCTTTGGCTTTCGCCAGCTCGAAGCGGGTGCGTCGGGTAATGACGTCTTTTTGATGCTCCAGATAGTGGAACAGCACTTGCGGCAGCGTCAGTACTTGCGGCTTGCGGTTAACAAGGGCCAGCATGATGATGCCGAAGGTTTCTTGGAGCTGAGTATGTTTGTAAAGCTGATTCAGGACTACGTCCGGCGTAGCGTCGCGCCGCAGCTCGATGACTACGGACATGCCTTTGCGGTCGCTTTCGTCGCGCAGATCCGTAATGCCGTCGATGGCTTTGTCCCGTACCAGTTCAGCGATGCGCTCAATGAGGCGCGCTTTATTAACCTGATAAGGAAGCTCGGTGACGACAATGCGGTGCTTGCCGTTGGACATTTTTTCAATATGAGCCTGGGCTCGCATGCGGACGACGCCGCGACCGGTGGAATAGGCGTTATAGATGCCTTCCCGGCCCAGAATCAAACCGCCTGTAGGAAAGTCCGGTCCTTTAATGGCCGTCATCAATTCCGGCAAAGTGACCTCGGGATTTTCAATCATCATGATCAAAGCGTCGATGACTTCGCCGAGGTTGTGCGGCGGAATGTTGGTAGCCATGCCGACGGCAATCCCGGAGGAGCCGTTGATCAAAAGATTGGGCACTTTAGCTGGCAATACGGTAGGTTCTTTTAATGATTCATCATAGTTAGGAGTAAAATCCACGGTGTCTTTTTCAATGTCCGCTAGCATTTCTTCCGCCAGACGAGACATGCGTACTTCTGTGTAACGCATGGCGGCTGCGGAGTCGCCGTCGACGGAGCCAAAGTTGCCGTGGCCGTCCACCAAGAGGTAACGGGTGGAAAAATCTTGGGCCAGACGAACTGCTGCGTCATATACGGAGCTGTCACCGTGGGGGTGATACTTACCAAGCACTTCACCGACGATACGCGCCGATTTTTTATAGGGCTTGGTCGGGGTCATGCCGGCTTCATGCATGGCGTATAAAATGCGCCGGTGCACCGGTTTGAGACCATCCCGGACATCCGGGAGAGCGCGCATGACGATGACACTCATCGCGTAATCGATATAGGAATTCTTCATTTCCTCATCGATACGAATAGGGAGAACTTTACCTAATCCGAAATCCACTCTCTCACCTCGAACCGCTGCGCCGAAGCGCAGGTGTGATCTTAACAACTTATTATACCATATTTTGTGAACTTGCTCCAGTAGGACTACAGGCCAAACCGAGAGTAGGCAAGATGCCGAGAAAACAAGGATTAAGAAGAATCAGCGTCAAAGAAGGGTTCGAGGATAGGCGCCTTGAAAAGAATACAAAAAGTACGGTTTTTCTTTTAGAGGTGTTAGTGTATACTATAAATAGCTGAATTCAATGTTAATTTCAGGAGGAGTGCTTTATGTCCGAACGGATTCTTGCCATCAACCCTGGTTCGACATCGACTAAGATTGGTATTTTTGAAGGAACGAAAGAAGTCCGCACCATCAATCTCAGCCACAGTGCGGAAGAAATTGCTCGCTTTCCTCAGATCAATGATCAGCTTTCCTATCGCTTGGAAGCCATCCAGGCGGTTTTGAAAGAAGAAGGATTGAAGGCTGCGGATTTTGCTGCGATTGTCGGTCGCGGCGGTCTTTTAAAGCCCGTTGTCAGCGGGACCTATGCGGTGAATGAAGCCATGCTTGCCGATTTAAAAAGCGGCGAGTACGGTATCCATGCTTCCAATTTGGGCGGCGTCCTAGCCAATCTTTTGGCGAAGGAAGCCTGCTGTTCGGCGTTTATTGTTGATCCGGTGGTGGTTGATGAGCTGACGCCAGTGGCGCGGATTACCGGTCTGCCGGAGATGCCGCGGCAGTGCATTTTCCATGCCCTGAATCAAAAAGCGGTAGCTAAACGTTTTGCCGCCGAGAAGGGCAAGGCGTATGAAGAGATGAACCTGATTGTAGCGCACTTGGGCGGCGGCATTTCCGTAGGCTGTCATGCGAAGGGCCAGGTTGTGGAAGTTAATAATGCGCTGAACGGAGACGGACCTTTTTCGCCGGAACGGGCTGGTACGGTGCAGGCAATGCAGTTTGCCAAAATGGTCAAGGAACGCAGCTTGGACGACATTAAAAAGCTGCTTGCTGGTAAGGGCGGGCTTGTGGCGCATTTAGGCACGAACGATGCCCGCGAAGTGGAGCGCCGCATTCATGAAGGCGATAAGCAAGCGGAATTGGTATATGATGCTTTGATTTACCAAATTGCCCGCTATATTGCCGCCAACTCCGTAGCGGTTAACGGCAAAATAGACTACATTTTGCTTACCGGCGGCATTGCTTACTCCAAATATCTCACCGCGCGGTTGATCGAAAAAGTGCAATTCATCGCGCCAGTGGAAGTGCTGCCTGGCGAAGACGAGCTGCAAGCGCTGGCTGAAGGGGCATATCGCGTGCTGACCGGCAAGGAGCAGGCGAAAGTTTACTAAGAGAACTGCGAATTTATTCTTATTTTACGTCCATATAAACGATGACTTTTAATACAACTAAAGGCCGCTGAGCAAGTGCTTAGCGGCCTTTTTGCGGTTCTATGTAGATGATTGGAGTAGCCGTATACAGCAAGAATGGTAGCGAGAAGGCGAGAGCTTGCGGCCGTTCTTTTAATAATTGCTTCTCTGACATCTAGATGGAACAAAAAAATTAAAGTTTGAACTGGTTTACCGCGTTCTGCAAGTTTTCTGCGAGATTTGTCAATGTTTCGCTGGATGCGGCAATTTCTTCCATAGAGGCAGCTTGCTCTTCGGCTGCAGCAGCAATGGTCTGCGCTTGGCCGGAGGAGTCTTTACTGATGGCGTCAATCGTTTTTACAGAGGAAACCACTTGCTGACTGCCATGGGCCAATTCCTGGATAGAGGAGGAAATGCTTTGCGTCTGGTGCGTCATTTGCTCTACTAAAGCGGCGATGGATTGAAAAGACTGACCGGCATTGTTGACGACTTGTGTGCCTTTGGCGACTTCTTGCGTACCACTTTGCATGGTTTCAACCGCCACCTGCGTTTCCTTTTGAATTTCACCAATTAACCGGGCGATTTGCTTGGCCGCTTCTTGGCTTTGTTCCGCTAGCTTGCGTACTTCATCCGCGACTACTGCAAAGCCGCGTCCTTGTTCGCCGGCACGAGCCGCTTCAATGGCTGCGTTCAGAGCCAAGAGGTTAGTCTGGCCAGCAATGCCGGAGATGGTGTCAACGATTTGGCCGATTTCTTGGGAACGTTCCCCAAGCTTAGATACTACTTGAGCAGAGTGGCTAACGCCGTTATTAACGGTGTCCATTTGCTGAATAGCGGCCAAGATGGCGGTTTGTCCTTCTATGACGGAACTGGAGGTCTGTTTTGATAAAGAGGACACTAGTGCAGCATTGTCGGCAATTCCTTGAATGCTGGAAGATATATGCTCCACGGCGTTTGAAGACGTGGTAATTTCCTTTTCCTGCTCATGGGCTCCCTGGGCAATTTGGGTGATATTGTCCGCTACTTGATTGCTGACTTGGGAGCATTGTTCCGCGCTGGCCATTAGCTCTTCAGAAGCTGCGGCTACTTGCTGTGAAGATTGAGAAACCTGGGAGAGAAGCTGTTTAAGGCTGTCAGTCGTATTGTTTAAGGCCATACCCATAACACCAATCTCGTCTTGTGTGCGAATGGTCAAAGGCGGTTGTTGTAAGTTCCCTCGGGCAATTTGCTGCAGATGCTGGTTGACGTCGGCAAGTCTGGCCGCGATAGTGGCTGCTAGCCTCCAGCCGACGCCAAGGCCGATGGCGACTGAGGCAAGGCAGACGATGAGAATAGTCAGGCCGGCTGTGCGGGCGTGACTAGCGCCGTCTTGCTGCATGGTTTGACTTTCTTGGGCATTATAATCAGCTAGTTCTTTCAACTTGGCATTGACAATGTCAACTTGCGGGGCGGCATTAGTTACGAATTGTTGATAAGCGGCCGCTTTTTGGCCTGCCTGGTCGAGTTTCAGGGCTTGTTCCCGTGCACTCCGGTAACGGGAGATGCTATCTTTGAGCTGACTCATAAGTTGTTTCTCTTTTTCGGTCAGGCTCTGCGACTCATATGCTTTGAGAGTTTCGTTAGTTTCTTCCGAAAGGTCTTTGATTTGTTTGAGCAAGGCCTGTTCTTTGGAGGGCTCCTGCGTAGTAGAAAGAAGTTGTAAAAACATAAGCTGAACGGCCCGGAAGTTGTGACGGGTTTCATTGATGCGTTTGACAGAGAGTAGATTGTCTTGGTACATCTGCTCCAAATCGTTGCTTAAAACCTTGGTGTAGTAATAGCCAACAGAGCCTGCCAGAGTCATAAAAAAGGTAGAGAGAAGGACAAGCGCTATGATTTTTCCTTTGATTTTCAAAAAAGACACATCCTTTCGAATTATCATTCCTAAAAAATGCCAACTACAAATGGATAATTAGTAACGAGATTCTAGGGCGATATGCGAAAGTCCTTGAAAGAAAATTTCGCAAATATGAGTCTTATGTCCCTGGAAAATGTGCTTTTCTAACAAGAGGCGCTGTTCGTTTCTTATTGACCTTTTGACTTTAAAGAGTATAATATTAGATAGAAAGACATTTGGCGTCTTTACTACATGTTGCACGAAGGGGGAAGGAAGTATGTTTGGATTGGTACCGTTTCGACGCGCCGGAGGAGAAGTTGGCAAACGTCTCGATAGTCTGGATCGGATGATGGATCAGTTTTTCGATGAGCCCTGGGGGCCGTTGCAAGGCATGCGTTCCGGGTTCCGTGTGGATGTGAAGGAAACCGATGCCGCCTATTTGCTGGAAGCGGACTTGCCGGGGGTTAAAAAAGACGAAATCAGTCTCACCTATGATGATCATTATTTGACTATCAGCGCTCGCCGCGGCGAGGAGAAGGAAACAAAAGAAGACAATTATGTGCGCCGCGAACGTCATATGGGGCAGGTGCAGCGAAGCTTCTTTATTCGCGATGTGGATGCTACGAAAATTGAAGCGGCCTTTGAAGAAGGCGTTTTAAAGGTGGCCTTGCCCAAACTGACGCCAACGCCGACGAACAAGCAAATTGAAATTCGCTGAGGAAAGTGCGAATTTTGAACAAGAGTAAAGGGAGTAGAGGGAGGGATACGGCGAAAGTCGTTTGATTTAATAATGCATAGTTCTTGTGATAAGAGAGACTCTAGCCGAAGGGACTGAGTCTCTCTTGTCATTTATTGAACTTCTGCTTCGTACCCTCCATTTACTCACTCTACTCCTGTTTATAATATACGTATCTCTTCTCCAAATCTTAACATACTGCAGCAGGAGCCGTGCTGGCGGTTGTGGAAATGAAGTAAGAAGCAATGAAAAGGAGGATGGTTATGCGCATTTTGATGGATTTGCATACGCATACGGTGGCCAGCGGCCATGCATATAGTACGATCATGGAGAACGCTAAAGCAGCGGCGGAAAAAGGCTTGGAAGGGATAGCCATGACCGACCACGGGCCGGCAATGCCCGGAGGCGCTCACCTCTATCATTTTTGGAACCTAACGGCGCTGCCGCAGCAAATCGCTGGCGTACGGGTGCTGCGCGGCGTGGAGGCCAATATTATTGATAGTCGGGGCGGGCTGGACGTGCCTGCAGATATTTTGGACCGCTTGGATATTGTCTTGGCAGGTTTGCATGGCGGCTGCATTCGCGCTGGGACAACGGCGGACAATACCAGGGCCATGCTGGCGGCGATGGCGAATCCCTGGGTGGATATTATTGTGCATCCGGGAAATGACGAATTTCTCATCAACCCCGAGGCGGTCATAGAGGGAGCGGTACGCTACGGCTGCGCCTTGGAAGTAAACAACGCTTCTTTGAGCTACATTCGCCAAGGAAGCAAACCATTTTGCAAGAGATTGGTTTCCTTAGCCAAAGAGCGAGGGGTGCCTTTAGTAGTAGGGACGGACAGCCATTTTGCCGCGTCGGTGGGAGAATTTGCAGGCGCCTTAGAGTTGCTGCATAGCTGCGGCGTGCCGGAAGAGCAAGTGCTTAATACTTCGTGGGAGCGGCTGGAGCAGCATCTGGCTAGGCGGAGGGATGCGCGGCGCAAGCTGCGCCAAGAGCTGACCGAGGACTTTGAAGGCTGAATATCGTCAAGCGGCAAAAGAATTCTAACGAAAACGTAACATTGTTTTTACAAAGTAAGCGACTGCTTTTGTTATACTGAAAGCAGTCGCTTTTATGTTATCGCAAGAAAGTAGGAATTATTCTGATAAAACTGCCAGAAGTCTTCTTCTGGTGGCATCGTCGCAACAGTGAGATAATTAAAACAACTCTTTTCTGTACATACTAAAATAACCTAAGGAGTGTGACAAAAGAAATGATGGGAAAAGGTTGGAAACGTTTTTTACTGACTGGAGCACTGGCGGCATTTATGGTGGCGGGGTTGCCGGCAACCGATGTAGCGGCCAAAGCGGTCGTCAACGGCTTTGATCTGCAGGCTCACCGCGGCGGACGGGACGCACGGGCGGAAAATACTCTCTATGCTTTTGCGTATGCCATGGAATTGGGTGTTACAACCTTAGAAATGGATATGCAGCTGACCAAAGACGGCCGCCTGGTCATCAGCCACAATCCGGTGATGAATTGGATGCTGGCTAAAGGTCCGGACGGACAGTATGCGCCCAAGCAAGGCGCGCCTGATATTCGTACAATGACCTTGGTGGAAGTGCAGCAGTACGATTTGGGCGTCATGAATCCCGCTGCGGGCGGTTATTACGACTTGCACGGCAAGACGCAGATTGCTACGCCTGGCGCTCAAATGCCTACGTTAGAGCAGGTTTTTGAGCTGGCAAACGCCTACGGCAATAAAAAAGTGATTTTCAACATTGAAACTAAATCCTACGCCGATCCGGAAGATCCGTACTATGCCAACAGCCCGGATCCAGATGTATTTGTGGAAAAAGTATATGAAGTAGTCAAAAAATACAACATGCAAAACCGCGTGACCATTCAGTCCTTTGACTGGCGTACGCTGAAGGCTATGAAAGCGATTGCGCCGGAGTTGACGCTGGTGGCGCTGTCTTCCGAGCAGCCAAGCTGGGGCAAGGGAGGCATGTACCTGCGCATTGGTGAAAAGGCGCCTTCGCCTCATTTAGGCGGGCTAAATATCAATGACTTTAAAGGAGACTATGTAAAAGCGGCTAAAGAAATTGGCGCCGACGTAGTTTCGCCATACTTTAAAGAATTGTCGCCGGACTTGATTGATGAAGCGCATGCGTTGGGTATGAAAGTGGTTCCCTGGACGGTGAATTCGCCCAAGGACATGGAAATGCTCCTGGCTATGGGCGTTGACGGTATCATCAGCGACCAGCCCTGGGTGCTGCGGGATGTGCTGATCAAGAAAGGCATTGCCGTTCCGGAGCCGACGCCGGCGCCTAAGGGCATGAAATATTCCACTGGCACGGCCATTAACAAAGTGGAAGTGAAAAAAGCTAAAGGAGGCGCTGACGCGTCTCACTAAGGAGGAGCAAAAGCATGAAGAAAGCTTGGATGGCGGCGCTCGTTCTGGGCGTCTCACTTCTGGCCAATGTGGGCATGGCCAAGGAAGCGCCTGTGAAGGATGCGGAGTTTTTGCCTAAATACGACTATACGTTAGTAGGAACATTTGAAGTCAAAGGTCGTCAAGGCGTTTGCACAGATGGCGAGTTCTACTACGTAAGCGGCAGCAAGGCTCTCTATAAATACGACAAAAAAGGAAACTTGCTGCAGACCAACGAAACGCCCTTTGAAGGGTATTCCATTCCTTCCAATCATATTGGCGACATAGACGTTTTTGACGGAGAAATCTTTGTCAGCGCGGAAAACTTTATGGACGGCGTAGGCAAAGACATTCAGATCGCCATTCATGACGCTAAGACGCTGAAGTTGAAGCGGACCTTCCGTTTCGAGCCTTCCAGCGGCCAGGAAGAAGTTTCCGGCATTACCGTAGACCCGGATAAACGCAGTGTGTGGATGTGTTCCTGGGTGGGTGAGGAAAGCGGACGCTACCTCTATGAATACAGCCTGGACACCGGCAAGTTTCTGCGTAAAGTCCATCTCCAACCGGTTCCTCAGTGGGTACAGGGCGTTTTCTACTGGAAAGGGAATCTATACCTGACCGCCGATGACGGCACCGCCGATCTGGATGAGCCGGATCACCTCTACCGGGTGAATATTACCGACAAGTCTTATGCCAGCGTAGTTCTGGAAAAGACCTTCACCGAAGTGAAGAAACAGGGCGAAATTGAAGGCTTGACCATAGACCCCAAGACTGGCGAACTGCTGGTACATTTCAACCGCGGCGCTCGCATTGTTCTGGGCATGGGCAAAGGCCTTTATCCTGGATATGATCGGGAAATCTCCGAAGTCTACCGCTATAAAATGACCCCTCATGTAGCTAAATAAAAACCTATAAAATAACCCCGGCAGACCTCTGATAAGAGGCTTGCCGGGGTTATTTTTTTCGTGCTTTTCGCGATTTTTGCGGTTGGATAATAAATCAGAGATACGATGGGAACGAACCGCGAAACACACGAAACACGCGAAAAGGGGCTTTCAAAAGTGTAAACGGCGGCATAGCTGCATTTGAAACAATATTTCCGCGTACCTCGCAAAAATCCCCCTGGCCCTGCGGGCCTTCCCCCTTTGGCAAGGGGGACAATAGCTTCAGCATTCTTTCTCTTGCGTACCCTTTAGCGGACGTCGGTTGCTACGCCGTCCATAGCGCAACCGACCCTAGGCGCATCCGGCGCCGTCGCCGATTCTCTTGTTCAAAATTCGGCTCCGAAGTCTTCCTTCGTACCCTCACTCTACTCACTTTACTCCTGTTCAATATTCGTCTCATGCCTCAGTGCAGCAGGTCCCAGACTTGTTTGCCGATCATGACGGCGGAAACGCTGAGAAAGAGCGGACGTACATAGGCTGCTCCTTTGCGAATGGCTAGACGCGTACCTGCTAAAGCGCCAAGGATCATGGCAATACCCATCGGCAAAGCATACGCATAGGCAATGGAGCCGTACAGCGCAAACATAATAACCGAAGCGATGTTGCTGGCAAAGTTAAGCGCTCTGGCATTACCTGCAGCGGTGACGAAATCAAAGCCGATCATTAAAAAGGCAAACATGAAAAACGAGCCAGCGCCCGGGCCGAAAAAGCCGTCATAAAAACCGATGCTAAAAGAGACGATGCAGCTCAGGATAAACATGCGTCGCGTTAAGCCGCGGTAGGTGTTTTCACTGCCCCAATTTTTGCGAAAGATCGTATAAATGGAGACTCCGATCAGAAGCACCACCACTAACGGACGCAGAAACTGAGAGGGAATTTGCTGGACCGTGACCACGCCGCAGGCGGCGCCGACAAGGGAAAGCCAGAAGAGATACTTGACTAACTTCATATCGATTTTGCCGGAACGCAAAAAAGAAAGGCTGCTGGTCAAACTGCCCATGCAACTGGCCATCTTATTGGTACCTAGCGCCATAGTCGGAGGAAGGCCGGTTAAAAGCAGTGCCGGCAAGGAAATAAGGCCGCCGCCGCCGACGACGGAGTCGACGAAAGCTGAGAAGAAGCCGGCCACAACCAGCAAGGCGATGAGATCGCCGCTGGGGAAGTCCATAAAAGCGCCTCCTTAATTAAAGAAACCTCTGCTTTAGGCACAACTTACGGCAACGCGTATCTTTTTTGGTCAGACGCCTTCTGAAAACCTCGGCATAGCGCTGCTATGCCTGCGGCTTTCTTCCTAGACTGACAAAAAATAGTATGCCTTGCTAACGTGTCCCTAAAAGCATAGGTTTCTTTTTTTAAAACAGAAAGAACATATATAGTCGTAAAGTAGGGTTTTACTCTTCGATAACGGTGACTTTATTCATGCGGTCGCCGGGGACGATGTCATCTACCAGGTCCATGCCGTCGATGACTTGGCCGAAGACGGTGTGTAAGCCGTCCAGGTGCGGCTGGGGTTCGTAAACGATGAAGAATTGGCTGCCACCGGTGTTGGGGCCGCGATGAGCCATGGATAAAGCGCCGCGTACGTGCTTTTTAGGATTGCCTGCGGTTTCGCAGGGAATGGTGTAGCCAGGGCCGCCAGTGCCGTTGCCGTTGGGGCAGCCGCCTTGGGCGACAAAGCCGGGGATGACCCGGTGGAAGCTCAGGCCGTCGTAAAAGCCTTCGCTGATGAGCTTGGTGAAGTTGGCGACCGTACCAGGAGCCTCTTTTTCAAATAATTCAATAGTAATGGTGCCGCGATCCATTTCGATAACTGCTTTTTTCATGGAGATATCCCTCTTTTCTTTCGTAATTGTATTCATTATATCATGTATGTCAGGAGTGGTCACTTGCTTTCCGTGTCTATGGTAAAGAAGAAAGTGGCTCCTTGATTGACTTGGCTGTCCGCCCAGATGCGCCCGCCATGACGGTGGATGATGCGGTTGACCGTGGCCAGGCCGATACCGGTGCCGCTGAATTCTTTGGCGTGATGGAGACGTTGGAAGACACCGAAAAGCTTATGGGCGTAAGCCATATCGAAGCCAGCGCCGTTATCACGGACAAAGAAAGCGATTTCCCCTGTATCCAGATCCTGGCGGCAGCCGAATTCGATGCTTGGCTGCGCTGTTTTACCTGTGAATTTCCAGGCGTTTCCTAAAAGGTTGTCCAGGACGATGCGTAAAAGCGGCGTATCTCCTAAAACCATTAAGGACGGCTCAATGCGGAGGTCTACCTGCCGCTGCGGGTCCTGCTGCTGGAGTTCTTTCAATACCTGCCATGCCAAGTCGCTTAGGTTCACTTTTTCCAGATTCATTTGGGTTCGGCTGATGCGCGCCAGGTGAAGCATGTCGTCAATAAGCTGTCCCATGCGCTGGCTGGCGCCGCGCAGGCGCTGCAGATAATCGCGCCCTGTATCGTCCAGACGTTCGCTGTAGTCCTCCAAAAGAGCCAGGCTAAAGCCGTCAATGCTGCGTAAGGGAGAGCGCAAATCATGAGAAACAGAGTAGCTGAATGCCTCCAATTCTTGATTAGCGGCCTCCAACGCCGCGGTGCGTTTAGCAACGCGATCTTCTAGCTCGCTATTTAAGGTGCGGATTTCCTCGTAGGCCGTTTCTAGCTGCGAAATGTCCTTGTAGATAATAGAAGCTCCCATAGGATAGCCTTCTGGAGAATACAAGGGAGAGGCGGTCTTAAGTACGGTTAGCAGATGACCGTCTTTATGGCGGCGCAGACCTTTGTTGTGATCTTCCTTCAAGCCTTGATCTAGTTGGGAGGCGCTGCTTTTCCATTCTTCCAGAAGCTCATCGGGGATAATGATGCGCATGGACTGGCCGATGGCTTCTTCGGCGGTATAGCCGAAAAGGCGCGTAGCGCCGCTGTTCCAACTGGTAATCATGCCCTGAAGGTTGCGGCTGATGATAGCATCGTCGCTGCTTTCGACGACAAGAGCCAGCTTATGTACGGCTTCCAATTCACGGCGACGGCTGACATTGAGGTGCCAGAGCGTGAGCACTGCCAGAATCAGCAGGGCGAAAACCGACAAGGTGCTCAAAACCAGTGACTGATATTGTTCATAGAAAGACAAGGGCTTATAGAGAAACTCGCTTTCCGGCGGCAAAGCAGACTCGGCAAAGCGGAAGCGTTGCAACTGGCGGTAATCAAACAAATAGGTGCGTGGAGGATCGGTAATGATGGGTAAGTCGGACGCACGGGCGCCTTGAAGAATTTTCAGAGCCAAATTCGCGGCTGTTTGTCCTTGGACGTAAGCGCTGAGCACATGGCCGCCGACAACGCCTTGTCCCATATCATGTTCCCAAAGAGTATAAACAGGCGCATTGCTGGCGGCGCTGATGCGAGCGGTGACTTCATCAGACTGGTATTGTTTTCCTGCCGCGTCGCGATGGAAGGGAAGATTTAGAACCATGCTGTCAGTAGAGGCGGCGGCAATGCGTGTTAAAATATCCGCCAAGGGCAGGTCGTGCAGGTACGTAATGGTTAAGCGGCTGTTTCGTATATCTGAAGATTGTTCTAGCATCTGCCGCGCTTGTTGTCCGAAGAGGCTTTGGTCGCTGACGACAAGCAATTCTTTGGCTTGAGGCTGCAATTTTTGAGCGACGGCAACCGTACCTGCAATATCCACGCTTTCCATAATGCCAGTGACATTATCGGCAGGCAGATGACTTTCCGGCAGAATGTTGTTGACGCCGCAAAAGACGATGGGCGCATCCGGGAAAAGCGATTGCCGATAGGTTTTGGCGAAAAGAAGAGCTTCGTCATCGACTGTAATCACGGCGTCATACTGAAAGCCTTGGAATTTTTGCTTCCAGAATTGTTTCAGATTGGCAAAATGAGCCGGCGTATTGAGACGTTTGGTGTCCATGTATTCGATTTGCACAATGATATTGTGTGGGATTGTATCTAAAATGCCCTGGTTGATGCGATCCGACCAGACAAAGCCGGGATGATAGGATTGCAATACCAAAATGCGTTGTTCCGCGGCGGCGGTGGCGGGAAGAACGAAAAGACAGCAAAGAAAAAGTGATAAAATCAAGTATAGACGCATTGGAAAGCCTCCTTATTCAAGATCACGACGAGACGGATACGCGAAATGGCTTTTTGCGAAAAAAACCGCTTTCTCTTATGAAAAGAAAGCGGTTAAATGGTCTAATTTGGTAAGTGCTTGATCATTAATATTTCATTTCCTAGGTGGTTATAGGTTAAATGGTCGGTAGCGGCGCGCATTAAATGCAGGCTCATGTTGTCTTCGGGGAGATCCGCAGGAATGCTCTCAAAGGGAGTTTTCGGGGGCAGACTGCGTAAAATGGTGTTGCCTGGAAACCCATCGCCGTAATCGAGAATTCGCACGGAGATATAAGCTTGCCCTAAGAGGGATACGCGAATGCGCACCAGGGGTTCGCCATAAGTCTGAGTACTGCTGCGAAGGGCATTTTTCAAAGCTTCATTAACCGCCACTTCAAATAATGCGCTTTGCACTCCCAGTAGATTTTGCAATAACTTTTGCAACTGCTGCCGAATAAGCGGCAGATCATCGGTATGATGGACCATAAACAGCATGCTTTCCATGGATTCACTCCTGAGCTTCTTTTTCTCACTGAGCAAAGTTCTCTATGGATTGTAACAAATCCTGCTGATGATTAATTTATTTTCCATAATAAATAAGGAAACTCATTCTTCTAAATAAGCGAGCAAAGCATTCAGGTCAAAAGCGGCTGGGGCTAGAACGGGCAGCTCGCCCAAGGCGGCATCGGCCATGTTTAGGGACGGGATGTCCGGCAGGAAGGACCATATCGGCAGGCCGGTTAAGCGTTTCATATAGGCTGCGGTGCTTTCTTCCAGGATGCCTGGTTGAGCAGGCCAACGATTTAGCAACAGCGCTGCCGGCTTGAGGCCTTGGCTTTTGGCATAGGCGACGGTAAGCAAGGCCGTGTTTACACTGCCTAAAGAGGCTTGCGCTACGATCAGCAAGGGCAGCTGCAAGGCCTTAGCCAGATCGCAGATCAAATATTCTTCGTGAAGAGGCGTAGTTAGACCGCCTGCGCCTTCTACCAAAACCAGGTCATGGGCGGCGGCTACTTTGCCGATGCGATCAAGCAGTACTTCCGGATGAATCGTAACCTGTTCCAGTTCTGCTGCGGTGGCTGGCGCCAGGGCGGCATCCAAGCAATAGGGGTTGACGGTATCACGCCAGCTTTCATCTAAACCAGCGGCAGCCATTAAGAGGCTGGCGTCTTCCGAGCGCAGTGAGCCGTCAGCTTGACGGACTGCGCCGGATGCGGCCGGCTTGGCTACGCCTACGGAAAAACCTTTCTGACGCAGCGCACAGGTCAGGGCGGCAGTGACTACCGTTTTACCGACATCGGTTCCTGTAGCAGTAATAAAAAATCCTTTCATTATGTAAAACCTCCTGGATTCAGATTTTGAGACAAGGCGTGAACAAGAGTATCGGGAGTCACGTGGTTACGGCCTTTGAACAGGAGTAAAGGGAGTAGATGGAGGGTATGTAAGAGAGCAAACGGGAGCTGGAAAAAGTAACAGAGACAAGCCGGAGCGTATAAGTATCAGGTCCGACTTTTCGCGTCATTGCGAGCGTCAGCGCGGCAATCTCCTCGAATATAATGTCGTTCCTCGTAGCCCTCACTTTACTCCATCTACTCCTGTTTAATAATTCCGTATCTTTTGGGCAGCCTGAGCGATTTTTTGCGCGGCCTGGCGCAGCTCCTCCGTCGTATGGGCCGCGCAGACCGTGAGGCGCAGGCGGCTTTCACCCTGAGGAACTGTAGGCGGGCGGATGCCGGAAACCAAAAGACCTGCCTCTACGCAGGCTTCCGCCAGCTCCATCGTGGCTGCAGCTTCGTAGGTGAGAATGGGGATGATCGGGGTTTCTCCGGGAAGAACATCAAGGCCGTTTTGCTGCAGTTCTTGGCGCAGCAGCTTCGCATGGCTCTGCAAGTTCGTGACCAACTCAGGCTGCAGTTGGAGCTGCTGCAGAGCGGCTGTGGCTGCGGCTACGGTGGCTGGCGCCATGGCGGTGGAAAAGATGAACGAGCGGGCTTTGCTGAGCAGATAAGAAATGAGGGTTTTACTGCCGCAAACAAAGCCTCCTTCGCTGGCTAAGGCTTTGCTTAAGGTGCCTAGCTGTACGGCGACGCTTCCTTCCAGGCCGAAGTGCGCGGCTGTGCCAGCGCCGCCTGGACCTAAAACGCCGGTAGCGTGAGCGTCATCTAGAATGATTTCCGCCTGGTATTGTTTGCCGAGAGCAACTAGTTCCGGCAGGGGCGCTATGTCGCCGTCCATGCTGAAAACGCCGTCGCTGACCAGATAACGTTGACCGGCGCAGGGCGTTTGAGCCAGCAGTTCTTCGAGGTGGGCCATATCGTTGTGACGATAGATGACAGTAGTAGCTTTAGACAGGCGGCAGCCGTCAATAAGGCTGGCATGGTTGAGAGCATCGCTGAAAAATACATCTTCCTTGCAGCCCAAAGCGGAGAGAACGCCTACATTGGCGGCGTAGCCGCTGGAAAAAACAAGGGCGTCTTCACTGTGCTTAAAGGCGGCCAATTGTGCTTCCAAGGCTTCATACAGAGAGTGGCTGCCAGTGGTAAGGCGGGAGCCGCCGGAGCCGGTGCCGTATTGCAAGGCCGCGGCGGCCGCCGCGTTTTGGACGGCCGGATGATGCGTCAGGCCCAGATAGCTGTTGCCTGCCAGCAGCAAGCATGATTGGCCCTTATAGAGGACATGAGTAGCGTCAATGGCTTCGCAAGTGGAACGTCGGCGCAATAAATGCGCGTCACGCAGTTCCTGCAGGGCTTGGTTGAGATGGTTCATGAGGCTTGTCCTTTCTGTGGCCGATTCTGTACTAGAACAGGCTGTTCTTCCAGGAAATGCTGCAAAGCCGCAAGATCGGCGTCGGGGGAAATAAAGAACGCCCGACCGCCGTTAGCGCTGTTTTTTTCTTTTAAACAGGGAATTCGTATGTAGCCGTGGCGGGGAGAAGCGACATAGCCTGTGGTATACTCCGGGTCGTCCGACCAGCAAATCTCCGCCACCATGCCCGGAGCGGCGGCTACCTTGGCTGCCAGCACCATGGCTTCTCGGGGATGTTCGCCATCCAGTCCTTGTTGACACAGCCAAGATAACGCGTCAGACTGGGCATCCAGATCCATACGAGAAACGCGGACGCCTCTGCTTGCTGTAGTATCTAAGCGTTCGCCGGTAGCGGCCGAGAGAATCATGGCGCCGCGCAGGCTGTCAGGCAGCTCGCTTAACGCCAAAAGGCCTTTAGCCGCGGCCTCTTCGTTGACTCCGGCTTGGCATAAGGCTTGCAATGCCAGGCGGCGGCTGTTTGTTACGCTAGCGCTTTCTTGGGCTTGCCAAGGCAGTAAAGGGATGGACAGGCAAGCTGCGGGGGGGACTGCTTCGATGGTTAAGCGAATAAAGTCGGCGTTGCCTCGGCTATGCTCCAAGGCCCGCTGCACCATAGCCTGTGTAGTATCAAGAAGCAGCTCCGGAGGAATGAGCCGTTCGGCGCCGGAAATATGGCGGCCGCCGTTTTCATGGGCGCCTCCCTGGGCGGCGCGCATCCTAACGCTGAAATGCATGACGTACACTCCTTTCACATTGACTGCGGACCCGGCGCAGAAGCTGCGTCAGCGGCCAAGCGGCGATGGCGGTATACGCCATGCCGGGCAAAGCGGCGGCCAAAAGCGGCCAGGCGGCCTGCCCCAGGAAAAGCGCCAAAGAAAGACGAGCGGCTGCTGAGCCAAGAGGACCGGCGAGAAGCACCATAAACCAGGAAGTGCCGCCGCAGGAGAGTACGCCGCCGACAACCAGGCGAAAGATCATAGCGATATAGACGTTGAACAAGGTTTGGGTACCCAAGAGCAGGCCGACGGCGCTGGAAAGAATGCCTGCTATAATGTATTTTTTAAAGCCAAAGGCGGCGCAGATGGCTACCGCCAGCGGTGCGGAAAGTTGAAACTCCGTGCCAGGAAGCAGACCGGGAAGTTTGATAGCGCCAGTGATGGTAATCAGTGCTCCTAAAAGAGCGGTTTCCGTTAAAAAACGAATTGGCATAAGCAGACAACTCCTTTGTAAACCAAAAAATAAATAACGGTTAACGAACAAAGTATAGCAGTTTTAAAGAAATACGTAAAGACGCTGGGAATTAGGAAAAGAGGGTGCAGGGAAGCTCTTGGAATATAAAGGGATTTGCGGGGATAAGGAGAATTAAACAACAAAAGTCGTTCTAATGCAGGAGGACGAAGCATGCGGATATTGCTGCTTGATGACGATCAGGACAGCCGCCATACAGCGGCGCAATTTCTGCAAGATTTGGGCCATGAAGTGGTCCAATGCGCAGACGCGGAAGAAGCGTTGGAAAAATGGGCGAAAGAGGATTTTCCCTTGGTGTTGGCGGATATTCATATGCCTGGGATTAGCGGCGTGGAAATGACACGACGGTTGAAAGCGCTGGCGGACGGATGGCGCAGCGATGTGGTCTTGATGACTGGGGATCGACAGCCGGAATTGATTTTGGAGGCGCTGCGCGCTGGGGCGTACGATTACTTGCTGAAGCCGCTGGCGGCGGCGGATTTGGCGGCGATCGCCGAGCGGGTAGGCGAGCATCAGGCGTTGCGACGGGAAAATCGCCATTTGTCGAGTCGCTTTGATGCGGCGGTTCAGGAGGCGACGGGCGAAACTCGGCAGGAACTGCAGCGATTGAAGAAAAAACTGGCTCAGGTCGAAGGCAATCGTCCTTGCTTTGTGTCGCCGGCGATGGCCTTTTTGGCGGATTTGGCGGAAAAGTATCATGCCGACCCTTCGTTGCCCGTGCTCATTGAAGGAGAAACAGGAACCGGCAAGGAAGTTTTGGCGCGACTGATTCATTACGGTTCGCAAGGAGACGGCGGCGGGCCTTTTGTGGCGGTAAACTGCGCGGCTCTGACGCCAGCGTTGTTTGAAAGCGAACTGTTCGGGTATGAGGCGGGCGCTTTTACCGGCAGCAGTGTTAAAGGGAGCAAAGGAAAGGTGGATGCAGCTGCAGGGGGGACGCTGTTTTTAGATGAAGTGGCGGAACTGCCGACAGAGCACCAGGCGAAGCTGCTGCGCTTGCTGCAGGAACGGGAGTACTATCGAGTAGGGGGACTCAAGCGGCTGACTAGCGACGTTCGGGTGATTTGCGCAACGAACGCTCATATCAAAGAGCGTGTGGAAAGCGGTCAGTTTCGTCAAGATTTTTATTATCGGTTGCAACTGGGGCATTTGTACATTCCTCCTCTTCGTCAGCGACGGGAGGATATTTTGCCGTTGAGCCTGACGTTTTTGCAGGAAAGCGTTCGGCAGAGGGGGAAGCGCTTTCAGGGGTTTAGCGCCGAAGCCGCCGCTTGGCTGGCGGGCAGGGAGTGGCCTGGAAATGTCCGGGAGCTGCGCAATGCAATTGAGTGGGTTGTGTTTATGTTTGACGGCGAGGTTGTGACGCCGGAGCAGCTAAAGGCCAGCCAGCGGCCGCAGCAGGACGTTGCGGCAGGTTCTTCGGAAGCTGCCTGGCTGATGTTACCGCCGCCGTCGGCGGAGGTGCAGCTGGAGCAATATACGCAGCTGATTTTGAAGCGGATACTGTGCGATACGAAAGGCAATCAGCAGGAAGCGGCGCGCCTTTTGGGCATCAGCCGCTCGACGGTAACGCGCATGCTGCGACGCAGCTGAAACAAAGAACAGGCACGGAGATTGAACAAGAGAACAAGAGAACCGGAGGGCCCACATGAGGGTTACGGGGTACGGTGTTTTTAACAGGAATAGAGCGGGTTTTTGAGCATGACAAATCAATTTTCGTGCTTTTCGCGATTTTCGCGGTTGGATAATAAATTCGAGAGACGTTGTTAACGAACCGCGAAACACACGAAATACGCGAAAGGGTTTTGAATCAAAATTATATTTCTCCGTATCTTCTCAAAATGCAGCAATGAGTCAATTTGCTGCAAGTAAGTGAGTCAAATTGACGCAGATAGTCGGTTGGCGAAGCCGTTAATTTCATTGCAAGGAAGAAAAGCAAGGAGTATGCCTTTTGGCATGCTCCTTGCTTTGTTTTATGGCAGGGACTTTTTTGAATTCAGCGGTGCAAAGGGGGGATGAAGATGCGAGTCATGATCATCGATGACGATCAGGGCAGCCTGGAGTCTCTTAGAGATTGTATTGAAACACGAGGCAGTGAATGCGACGCCTTTCAGGATCCGGCTAAAGCCCTGGCCGCCTATGATCCGGCGGTGCATGACGTGGTGCTAACGGATTTCAGCATGCCGCAGCTTAACGGGCTGGAGGTGCTGGAGAATATCCGGAAGCGGCGAGAAGATGCGGTAGTCATTATTATTACCGGCTACGGCAATGAGGAATTGGCAGCGGCCTCCCGTAAGGGAGGAGCCTATGCGTTCTTGTATAAGCCGCTTAATGCATTCAAGCTCTACGAGCTGCTGGACGCCATTCAGGAAAAACTGGAACAGGGCCATGTGCCCCAAGGGCCGGTACGGCCGAAAGCGCCGGTGGTAGACCGGGAATTCGGCGAATTAGACGGGATTTTCTTTTCCGAGGCGTGTGAGCTGTTGGCTAATTCGGCTGACTCTCTAATCAGCAACGAAAAAGAAGGTCGTGCTGTGGAAGCGGTGCCGGAAGTATTTCGCGCGTTCCACACCATCAAGGGCGGCTCCCAAACAATTGGGCTGGAAATGCTGGCGGAACTGGCGCATAAAATGGAAGACTTGCTGGATATGATCCGCAAAGGCGAGCATATTATCGACGGTCACGCCATCAGTTTGATTTTAGAAGCCATTGACTTGATGGAGCAAGAAATTGCGGCCTATGTAGCGCACGAAAACATGGATGAACTGGCGCAGCATCAGTTTGATTTGCTGGCCTTGGTGAAAATGGCCAAAGAGCATAATCAGGAGGCTCTCGATTTTAAGCGGAATAAGAATATGGCGGATGGGCCTAATTGCTTTGTCGAAGTCGAAAGCATTGCTCCGCCGATGGTTACGGAAGCCTATGCTGATGGTCATGTCTTTTTGGTTTGGGCCAAGGCGGATCCGTCGGAATGCATGCCCCAGGTGAGGCAGTATATGCTGTTGAGCAAGCTGCAAGAACATGGAGCGAGCCTGTATTGCCATCCCGATCCGTATCTGCTGGAACATCACTGTGAACAGGTGGACAGCGAGGATATGGCGATTGTCTATCGGACCCATTTGGAGCAAACGGAGCTGCAAGGGCTGGTGGAGCATTCGGATGGTATGGCGGAAGTGAAGTGTACTCCCTTATGGACGCAGCGGCCGCAAGAAGCGCAAGAAGACCAAGCGGAGGCGGGCGCTGGCGATGAAGAAGGTTTAACCGAGGGAATGCAGGAGCGTTTTGCCACGGAGGCGCTGGAACATTTGCGCGAAGCGGCTGCTGCATTGCTTGAATGGGAGAAACAGCCGGCTAATCGGACGTTCTTGGATGAAGCGTTTCGGGTGATGCATACCTTCAAAGGCAATGCCGGATTTATGGGGTTGGCGCCATTTGAAGAGGTGGGGCATGAACTGGAGTCAGTGCTGGAAGCGTTGCGGCAGGGGCGTACAGCGCAGACGGCGGAATGCTCTCTTTTGTTGAAAACGGTGGATTCCTTGAGAGAGGGCGTCGAGAAGCTGGCTTCCGGGGAAAAAGAGTACTTGCCTGCTAAAGGAGCATTGATCAAGATGCTCCAAGGTCTAAGCGGCAAGGAAACGGCAGCGGAAACAAGCAGAGAAGACGCCGGTAAAGCGGAAGGAAAACCGGTTCTTTCGGTAGCGGAGGGACCTAAAAACGCGGGAGATCATGCTGCAGGCAGCATGATGATGCAGGCCATTCGGGTAGATGTGGAAAAATTGAACCATCTTCTGGACTATGTGGGCGAGCTGGTTATTGCGGAAGCTATGGTTTTCAATAATCCCTCCTTCCGGATGCTGCGCTCCGGCAGTATTCTCAAACAGGCTTCCCATATGGGGAAAATTATCCGGGATATTCAAGACGTGGCTATGTCGATGCGTATGATTCCCTTAACAGCCACTTTCCAGAAAATGTCTCGTCTAGTGAGGGATGTTTCCGTTAAGTCCGGCAAAAAAGTAGATCTGACCATCGTGGGGGACGAAACGGAAGTGGATAAAACGGTTATGGAGCAAATCGGCGATCCGTTAATGCATATTATTCGCAACGCCCTGGACCATGGCATTGAAAATCCAGAAGAACGCTTGGCGGCGGGCAAGGAAGAAACGGGTCATGTACTCTTAGAAGCAAAGCATGCAGCTGGCGAGGTTTGGATTATCGTACGGGATGACGGACGGGGGCTGAATCGGGAGAAAATTCTGAATAAAGCGCGCCAAAACGGTATCTACAGCGGCAGCGGCGAAGAGCTGAAGGACGAAGAAATCTGGAAGTTTATTTTTGAGCCCGGCTTTTCCACGGCGGAAAAAGTGACGGCTATTTCCGGACGCGGCGTGGGCATGGACGTGGTGAAGCGAAATATAGAACGTATTCGCGGGCGCGTGGATATCAAGAGCGTCTGGGGGCAGGGAACCATTTTCCTGCTGCGCATTCCGCTGACATTGGCCATCATTGAAGGGATGATCGTCAAGGTGGGGCGTTCCCGCTATACGGTGCCGATTGTTTCCATTCGCGAATCCTTCCGGCCCAAACCGTCGCAGATCACCGTGACTCCTGACGGCGGGGAAATCGTCAATGTCCGGGGCGAACTGCTGCCTGTCGTACGGCTGCATGAATTTTATCGGGTGAGGACGGACGTAAAGCAACTGGAGAAAGGCATTGTGGTCATTGTGGAAAGCGAAGGCAAGCGGTGCTGCTTATTGGTAGATGAGCTTTTGGGGCAGCAGCAGATTGTCATCAAAGGCATGCCGGAATATCTGGGATCTGTCCGGGGCGCGGCGGGCCTGGCCGTTCTGGGAGACGGCGGCGCCAGCATTATCTTGGATATTGGCAGTTTGCTTCTGGCCGTGGATGAAGCGGCGATGAGCGTAGGCTTGTAAACCGCTCTTAAGGAGGAAAGGAGGCGCTAGACATGAGTGAAGACCGGCAAAGAAATGATGTAGATGATGATTTGCTGGAAGAGGAAGACGAAGAGGATACGCTGGAGAATAAGTATCTTACGTTTATGATGGAAAAAGAGGAATTCGGCGTGGAAATTCGCCATGTGCGGGAGATTGTGGGCATGCAGTACATTACTGACATGCCGGATTTACCGGAATATGTCAAAGGGGTTATCAATTTGCGCGGCAAGGTCATTCCGGTAATGGATGTGCGCATCCGTTTCGGTCTGGAATCGCAGGAGTATGACGAGCGGACATGCATCATCGTCATTACTGTGGGAGAGCAGATGATCGGCCTCATTGTCGACCGGGTATCCGAAGTGCTCAATATAGACGAGTCCTGCGTGGAAGAAGCGCCGGATTTGCGCAAGAATCACATCAATCGTTATATCAGCGGCTTGGGCAAGGTTGGCGATAAGGTGAAGATCTTGTTGAATGTGGAAAAACTTCTGTTTGAATGAAATAAAAGGAGGCGACAAGGATGAGTTGGCTTAAAAACATGAAGATCATGGGGCGTTTGCTGCTAGGATTTTGCATTGTGGCGTTATTAGCCGGAGCGGTTGGTTATGTCGGCGTAAGCAATATGAGAAACATGGGCGAACTGGATACGGAAATGTACCAGCTCAATACCGTGCCGATTTATGAACTAGGCAATATCTCCAATGCTTTTTATGATATTCGCGTGGCGGTGCGTAATATTATTATTACTCCGGATAAGCAGAAGCAGCAGAGTTTGTTGCAAAGCATTCGCGACTATGATAAAAATGCGAAAAAAAGTATGGATAACTTTGAAAAGACTATCCGCGACGAGGAAACAAGGCGTGATTTTGATGCGGTGAAGAAAAGCTACGCTATGTTTCTGCAAGATGTGGATCGAATTACCGGCTTGTGGGTAGGCGGGTCTCAAGATCAAGCGCTGACTACCATGTACAGTGACGTGGTGCAGCGAAATGCAACGCAATTAAACGAAGCCTTTGATCGTTTATCTGATGGCAAGGTGAAACAGGCGGCCTTGAAATACGAAACCAATGTGACCACTGTAAAAGACGCCACCCGTAATATGATCATCTTGATTTTGGTGGCTGTAGCGGTTGCCATGGGTTTGGGCGTTTTTACGGCCAGAGGTATCAGCAATCCGTTAAAAGAGCTTGTAGATGCCGCCAACCGGATGGCGCAGGGCGATGTGCAACTGCAGCTTAAAGGCGGCGCTACCAAAGACGAAGTAGGGCAGCTTACTGCTTCCTTCCAAGTGATGGCGGACAATATTCAAATGACGGCGCATCATTTGCAAAGCGTTAGTCAAGGGGATTTGAGCGCCGATATCCGAGTGCGTTCCGACAAGGATGTGCTTAATCAGAGTCTGCAGCTGTGCGTGAAAAATCTGCAGCAAGTATTGGGCGAAGTAAATCAAATGGCTGCGGCGGCGGTAGAAGGGCAATTGAAGCAGCGTGCCGATGCTTCGCGGCATCAGGGCGAGTACCGTACGTTGGTCGAAGCGTTTAACGCTACCTTGGACGCTATTTTGCATCCGCTGGCCGAAAGCAATCGGATTTTGCAAAAACTCAGCGGCGGCGATTTGCGCGAGCGCGTGAATATTGAGTGCGCTGGCGATCATCAGCGCATGAAAAACGCTGTTAACGGCATGCATGACTGGATGAAAGAGCTTATTGCCTATGTGACGAAAATTGCCAATGGCGATATGACAGCGGATATGCGCAAGTCCTCAGAAGACGATCAGATTCACGAATGGCTGATTATGATGCGCGAAAATATCCGCCATGTTGTGGGCGATATTGACGGTTTGGCTGCGGAAGCCATTGAAGGAAATCTGGAAAAACGTGCGGATGCGGCGAACCATGGCGGCGAGTATCGGCGTATTGTCGAAGGCGTGAACAAGACGCTGGACGCAGTGGTGACGCCAATCAACGAAGCCGTAGGCTGTCTGAAAGAAATGTCGCAGGGTAATTTGGATGTGCAGATGGAAGGCGACTACAAGGGCGATTACGCGGTTATGAAAAAAGCCTTGAACAGTACGCTTGTTTCTATGAATGACGTATTGCGCCAAGTGGCCTCCTCGACAGACCAGGTAGCGGCAGGATCGCGGCAGATCTCCGACGCCAGTCAGTCCTTGTCGCAAGGCGCTACGGAAACGGCCAGCACCATGGAAGAGATTTCAGCTTCGATTCATGAAATGTCGGCGCAGACCGGCCTTAATGCTGAAAACGCCATGCAAGGGAATCAGATGGCGGTTACCGTGCGAGATCATGCGGAAAAAGGCAGCAGCATGATGCAACAAATGGTAGGCGCGATGAATGATATCAACGCATCTGGTACGAACATCTCTAAAATTATCAAAGTTATTGATGAAATTGCTTTCCAGACCAATCTGTTGGCGCTCAACGCGGCAGTGGAAGCCGCCCGGGCGGGCAAGCACGGCAAGGGCTTTGCGGTAGTGGCCGAGGAAGTGCGCAATCTGGCGCAGCGCAGCGCCGAAGCGGCCAAGGAAACTACAGCGCTCATCGAGGACTCGGTGAAGAAGACCGAAGTGGGCACCAGTATTGCTCATACAACCTCGGAATCGCTGGCTGAAATTGTTGATGGCATTACGAAAGTGGCGGATTTAATGAGTGAAATTGCGGCTGCTTCGCGTGAACAAGCGCAAGGCATCAAGCAGATTAATGAAGGCGCTTCGCAAGTGGGGCAAGTGGTACAGCAGAATACGGCCAATTCCGAAGAGTTGGCAGCGGCAAGCGAAGAATTATCGGCCCAGGCGGCGCAGCTCAAGAGGATGGTAGAACGCTTCCGTTTGCAACGCTTAATGAACACCGGCGGCGCAGGGCTGCAGGAAGGACTGGCGTTTGCGCCTAAACAAATGGCGGCAAGAAGCGCCCCGGAAGAATCTGGACGCAAAAGTAAAGGAACCGCGAGACCGGCGCCGGAAGAGATTATTTCATTAGATGAACGGGGCTTTGATCAATTTTGACAATTGAGCGGATGCGGGAGCTGCCGGAAAGCGGTTAACCCTTCTAAGCAGCTCCTGTAAAAAAAGGAGTGGTAGGCCATGCATGAATGGTCGCATATTCCGTTGCGGCGCAGAGAATTTCTGGATATATGCAGCTTGCTGTATGAACGTTTCGGCATTCATTATGATACGCCTAAACAAAGTTTGATTTGCGACCGACTGCAGAAAGTGTTGCGTCGTCATGGGATGGCTTCCTTCGCAGACTATGTAGAATATCTCCGGCGGGATGCCAGCGGCCGGGCGCTATTGGAATTAGCGGATGTGATGTCGACGAATTATACGTACTTTTTTCGCGAAGAGGACCATTTTGAATTTTTGCAAAAAAAATCTTGCCGACTCTGCAAACCCGTAGAGACCGTAAGCTGCGCATTTGGTCGGCTGGTTGTTCCTCCGGCGAAGAAGTATATACCCTAGCTATGGTGGTCTCTGAATTTTTGGGGGAGGAAGCCTCGCGGTGGGATGTGAAAATTCTCGGGAGCGACATTTCCCAGAGCGTTTTGTCCCAAGCGGAGCAGGGAGTATATTCGGACGCGCAAGTGCAAAAATTGTCCAAATTGCAGCGGGCTCGCTACTTTTCCAAAGTAGACACGGAAAATTGGCAGGTTAGTGATGAACTGCGGCGCTTAACGGTATTTCGCAAGCTGAATCTGATGCACTCTCCCTATCCCTTTAAAGGGCGTTTTGATCTTATTTTTTGCCGCAATGTGATGATCTACTTTTCTCAGGAAGTGATTCGCGGCTTGCTGGAAAAGTTTCATCATTACTTGCAGGAAGAAGGACATTTATTTATCGGTCATTCGGAATCGCTGGACAAACGAGAACTCTTTCAACCGGTGCAGCCAGCGATTTACCGGAAATGGACCGGACGAAGGAGGGAAGCATAGATGGGGAAAATCCGGGTACTGGTGGTGGATGATTCGGCGTTGGTGCGCGATATTCTTAGCCGCGGCCTGTCGCAGGACCCGGGCATTGAGGTGGTAGGCACGGCAACGGACCCCTATATGGCTCGCGATAAAATTTTGCAGCTGAATCCGGACGTACTAACATTGGATGTAGAGATGCCTCGTATGGATGGCGTAGCTTTTTTACGGCGTCTTATGACGCAGTATCCGCTGCCGGTGATCATGGTCAGCGCCTTGACGGAACGGGGCGGGCAAATCACCATGGAAGCGTTAGAGGCCGGGGCGATTGACTTTGTGAATAAGCCAAAATCCGACATCGCCCGAGGGCTAGGGGCTATGATGAAGGAACTGCGAGCTAAAGTGAGAATGGCGGCCGGAGCGAACTTGGACGCTTGGAAACGGCTGGCGCAGCAAAAAAAACAGCTTCCGGCGCAACGGCCTGTTTCCGGACAAGAGGAACGGGCGCTAGCTAACTCGACAGATAAAGTCATCGCCATCGGGGCTTCTACCGGCGGTACGGAAGCTATTCGGCGCATTGTGAAGCTGTTGCCGCCGACGATGCCGGGAGTGGTCATTGTGCAGCATATGCCGGCTGGCTTTACCAAAAGCTTTGCGTCTAGCCTTAATGATGTGTCGCAAATGGAAGTAGTGGAAGCACAGGGCGGGGAGCGCGTCATGCCTGGTCGCGTACTTTTGGCGCCGGGGGGCAAGCATATGCGTGTGCGCCGCAGCGGCGGCATGTACTTGGTAGAGTGTTATGACGGTCCCAATGTCAGCGGTCATTGTCCTTCAGTGGATGTGCTGTTTCGGTCGGTTTCCCAGCAGGTGGGGCGCAATGCCATTGGCGTTATCTTGACCGGTATGGGATCGGACGGCGCGGACGGCATGGCGGAGATGCGGCATGCTGGCGGCCGAACGTTGGCGCAGGATGAGGCTTCCTCGGTGGTGTTCGGTATGCCCCGGGCAGCCTATGAAAAAGGCGGCGCTGAGTGTCTGGTTTCGCTGGGGGATATTCCGGATACGCTCTTGAAATGGCTGCGCTGAGGAAACGAAAAATTTAATAGGAGTAGAGTGAGTAGAGGGAGGGAACGATGAATTATTACATTTTTCGTACCCTCCGAGTACTCTCTTTACTCCTGTTTAAGCTTCCGTATTTAATTGTTTTGTTGGGGCAGGATCACGCGGATGCAGGCGCCGCCGGTCGGCATGTTTTCCGCCGTAATGTCGCCGCCGTAGGCTTGCATGAGAGAACGGACAATGGCTAAGCCCAGCCCCATGCCTCGTCCGACGGCCTTGGTGGAAACGAAGGGCTCAAAGGCGCGAGGGAGAATATCGCTTTGGAAGCCCGGTCCGGTGTCTCGGACTTCCAAAATGACGTAGTCTCCTTTGTGATGCGTTTGCAGAGCGATTTGCTTGGTTGCTGCTGGGTCGGCATCTCCTAGCGCTTGCTCGGCGTTGACTAGCAGGTTGGTGATGGCCTCTTCCAGGCGCATGGAATCTCCGGGGACATAGCCTGCTTCTTTATCCAATTCCAATTGCAATTGAATACCTTCCTCCCAAAGCCGTGAACGCAGATTTTCAGCGGCTGTGCGTACGGCTTCGTTTAAATCACAAGAGCCGGTGACTTTTTCAGAGCCGCTGCGCACAAAAGAACGCATACTTTGGATAATACTGCTGATGCGACGGCTTTGTTTGGAAATCTTCTCTAACGCATCCCAGAGTCGCTGCGTGTCAATCGGCTTGTTATGATGATGGAGGTAAAGCGGTCCGTCGGCGGTCAACTGCAGGGCGTTGAGGGGTTGATTGATCTCATGAGTGATGGCCGCAGCCATAGTGCCGATGAGGGCCATGCGCTCCGCTTGCGCTGCTCGCTGCTGTGCTTCGTGGGCTTCTTGCTCCGCTTTCTTGCGAATGCTAATGTCGCGGACGATGCTGAGCAGGTATTTTTTACCGTCAAGAACTGCTTGGCAAGAGCGAACTTCGACAGGGAATGTGGTACCATCCTTATGCTTGTGAATAGTCTCGAAAAGAATATCGGTAGTACGGGCTGTCTGCATTTGCTCTGGCCAGTCTCCCAAGGTTTCCGGCGCTCGCAGTTCACGAATGCTGAGGCTCTGGAGTTCCTCGGACGTATAGCCGTAGGTGAGTTCGACAGCCTGATTGGCGGCGATAATAACGCCATCCGTATCCAAAAGAAACATTTTATCCCGGGCGTTATGGAAAAACATTCGGTATGTTTCTAACGCCAGCTCCGCTTCTTTACGGGAAGTAATGTCTTGCTTAACCGCTACGAAATGAGTGATGGCGGCATCGGCGTCCCAAATAGGAGTGATGGTCATTTCTTCGTGATATAAGCTGCCGTCTTTGCGTCGGTTTACAAGCTCGCCGTGCCAGGGCTGACCGGAAGTAATGGTGCTCCAAAGATGCTGGTAAAAAGAATCATCTTGTAATATGGAACGTAAAATTCGCGGGTTTTTTCCCAGAGCTTCCGCTTCTGAATATCCGGTAAGCGCGCTGAAAGCGGAGTTGAGCCAACATATTTTTCCCTCGGCGTCGGTAATAACGACGCTGTTAGCGGTAGCGCGCAAGGCGGAGCGCAGAAGATTCGCTTCTTGGCGATGATGGGTAAATTGCAGTACATTCGTAATTTTTTGTGCGACTCGTTCCAATTCTAGTTTCAGTTCTTCATTCCAGATATAGCCCTTCTTGCCGTAAATGCAAAGAACGCCGTCCATGTTATTTCCCAAGGACATGGGGACGGAAATGGCGCCCTCCAACCCGTAGCGTTTTACTTGTTCCGTCCAAGGAGAAAAGCGAGGGTCGTCGCAGCTGATCATCTGGGTTTTGCCGGTACGCAACGCCTCGCCGCTGGGGCCATAGCCTTGAGGCGTGTCGTCCCAGCGAATATTAAGCTTGGGGATTTCTTCGGGATTAATACAGGCGGCTTGACATAACTCGACGTTGCCATCGGCGCCCTTGGCGCCGACAAAACTGAGGGTTAGAGAATAAATCGACAAAAGCTCTTCGCAGACCATGCTTAAAATACGGTTGACCGGCTGATCTTTTAAAATGGCCTGATTGACGCGGTGCAGCAGTGCTGATACGGCATCTTTTCGTTGGCGGCGGGTGATGTCGCGAACAATGCTGAGATAGCGGTTGCCGCTACGGGAAATTTTCATCTCTACCGGCATGTGGGTGCCGTCTTTGCGCAGCAGGGACCAATCAATGAGCAGGGAGGTTCCGGCCGGCAGCGGGCTGCGCAGTTCTCCTAAGCGCGCCGTCAATTCCGGAGGCGTCAAATCCTCTAACCGCAGACCGAGAAGCTGCTCCTTTTCATAGCCCAGCATGGCGCACATGCGAGAGTTGGCTTCTACATAATAGCCTTGAGGGTCGCTAAGGAGAATGCCGCCGATAGTCTGTTCCATCAGTAGCTGCCGCTGCGCTTCGCTGTGGCGCATTTGCGCCAGCAGATGATGGGTATGGTGTTGCTGCTGTTGAAGACGCAGGAGCAGCGGCAGCAGCACCTGGGGTTGGTAGGCGGCGCTTTTGGGAATAAAGTCGATAATGCCGGCGTCAATAGCTTGCTGCGGCCAAAGGGCTTCGTCAGTTAGTAAAATTAAGGGGATAGACGGGTGGCGTTCTTGGAAATGCTGCCATAAGGGAAGGCCGCTGGCGGTGTTAATAGCATAATCTATAAGAGCGCCATGGAAAGAGACATCCGAGTTTTTTTCGAAGAAGGACTGTTCATAAAGGCAGATATGAGGCGCATATTTGGACAGGAGACGTTCTAGCTGTTTGCGATCCAGGGCAGTATCGGCAAGCAAAAGAAGGCGAAAATCTTCCTGCATGGTCAACACCTCTTTTTTAGTGTGATGCTGGTATAATTCGATATTTCTTTCTTAAATCTTGCAAGAAATTAAAATTTTATAAAGAATACAAATCTAATATAGAAAGCGTTTTTGGAAAAAGGATATTGATAAAAATAGGGCGTAGTATTTAATAGTGATGATTGACAAATAGAAAAAATGGGAATACTATACAAGTAAATAGTACCGTACCGGTACGGTATTGAATAAAGAATACATACAAGCGGAAAGGAGGTACACGCATGCATTTTACGCAGGCGACGGACTACGCTTTTCGTATCGTGCTCCACTTGGCGGCGAAACCGCCGGGGACCATTGTTAGCGGCCAGGAAATCGCCAAGCAGGAACAAGTGCCGGTGCAGTTTCTGCGCAAAGTAATGCGCTTTTTGAATCGCGCTGGGATTGTTCGTTCTCATCGAGGCGTGGAAGGCGGTTTTGTTTTGAACCGACAGCCGGAAGAGGTTTCGCTTCTGCAGGTAATTGAAGCTATGGAGGGGCCAGTGGAGCTTTCTCGCTGCCTTGTAAGTGCGGAGGGCTGTAAAATCGGCTGTAGTCGCGTATGTCCGGTGCATGAAGCGCTGCAAGGGGTGCAGGCAACGTTGCTGGATTCCTTGCATGAAATTGAGTTCGCTTCATTGGCGGCGCGACGGAGGGAATTTCAAAAAAAAGAGAGGCAGGAGGGTGAGTCATGAGTGAGGTTTTATTAGCAAGATGGCAGTTTGGCATTACTTCTACGTATCATTTTCTATTTGTGCCTCTTACATTGGGCTTATCGGTGCTGTTGGCCTGGATGGAATGGCAATGGGTCCGCACAGGACGTAGCGAGTACAAGCGGATGACGCAGTTTTGGGGTAAGCTATTTTTGGTCAATTTTTCCGTCGGCGTGGTAACCGGTATTGTGCAGGAGTTCCACTTCGGTATGAACTGGGCGGAGTACTCGCGCTTTATGGGGGATATTTTCGGAGCTCCCTTGGCGATGGAGGCTTTATCCGCTTTCTTTGTAGAATCTACTTTTTTAGGTTTGTGGATTTTTGGCTGGGATCGCTTATCGCCGAAGGTGCATGCAATATGCATTACCCTAGTGGCTTTTGCCAGCAATCTTTCGGCTTTCTGGATTCTGGTTGCTAACTCGTTTATGCAGCATCCTGTCGGCTTTGCCTTGCAGAATGGGCGGGCGGAAATGGTCGATTTCGGAGCGTTGCTGATGAATCCCTATGTTTGGAAGCAGTTTCCCCATACCGTGCTGGCCGGGTTGACTACGGGCGGTGCGTTCTTGGCGGCAGTGAGCGCTTGGTACTTGCTGCGCAACCGGCATTTGGAAATTTTCCGGCCCTCTTTCAAACTGGGGACGGCGGTGCTTTTGGCAGGCTCGCTGGCGGTCATGGGCACTGGGCATGTGCAGACGCAGTATATGGGGCAGGTACAGCCTATGAAGCTGGCGTCGGTAGAAGCTCTCTGGGAGTCTGCGGATCCGGCCCCCTTTGCGATTGCGGTAATTCCGGATGAGAAAAATCAACGCAATACGATGGAAATCGGCGTACCCGGTATGCTGACGCTGTTAGCGTACGATTCGTTCCAAGGCGAAGTTAAAGGCATTAAAGATTTGCAGCGCGAAGCGGAGCAAAAATACGGACCTGGCAACTATATTCCTCAGGTTACGCCGCTGTTCTTTGCCTTTCGCTTTATGGCCGGCGCCGGCGTAGCGATGATGGCGCTTGGGGCATTGGGCTTATGGCTGTCTCGTAAAGAGGCGCTGGAATCGTCGCGGCTGTATTTGAAATTAACGATGCTTGGCATGCTTTTGCCGTATGTAGCGAACTCCTGCGGCTGGTTTGTGGCGGAAGCGGGCCGGCAGCCGTGGTTGGTTGTGGGGCTGCAAAAGGTGGCCGATGGCGTGTCTACCAATGTAACCTCTACGGAAATCTGGTTGTCCTTGTTTGGCTTTACGGTGATTTACGGCCTGTTGGCGGCTGCGGCGGTCTATCTGGTCTTTAAATTCATCAAAAAAGGCCCCGATGGAGAAGGGCGGACAGAGGAGGCGACGGTATGGAACTGACAACTCTTTGGTTCATTCTGGTAGCGGTGCTTTTTACGGGCTTCTTCTTCTTGGAAGGTTTTGATTACGGCGTGGGCATGCTGTTGCCCTTCTTGGGTAAAAATGACGCGGAACGTCGTGTGATTATTAACACCATCGGGCCGGTATGGGATGGCAATGAGGTGTGGATGATTACCGCTGGCGGAGCGATGTTTGCGGCGTTCCCCCATATGTATGCTACGTTGTTCAGCGGCTTTTACATGGCTCTTTTCTTGATGCTTATGGCGCTCATTGCCAGAGGCGTGGCCTTTGAGTTTCGCAGCAAGGATGAGAGGCCCGCTTGGAGGGCGACTTGGGATTGGGCCATTTTCTGCGGCAGCGCCATTCCGGCCTTGCTCTGGGGCGTTGCGGTAACCAACTTGATCCAGGGTGTGCCGTTAAATGCGAAAATGCAGTATGTAGGTACTTTTTTCGATCTTCTTAGCCCATACACGTTAGTGGGCGGCGCTGCCTTTCTGTTGGTTTTCCTTTACCATGGAGCGCTGTTTTTGACGCTGAAAACTGATGGCGAGATGATTGCGCGCGCCCGGGGGGCGGCGCTGAAGAGCGGCTTGCTAGCGGCGGTGGTGTATTTGGCTTGCGTTGGCATGACCTACGCCAACACGGATTTGTTCCGCAGCTCTCTGGGAGCGGGCGGGCTGATTCTGGCGGTGCTTACCTTTGTAGCGTCGTATGTTCTGACGCTGCGCAGCTGCTTTGGTTGGGCCTTCGTAATGAGTTCCTTGGCTATCGTGTTTACGACGGCTGGATTTTTCGGCGGCCTCTTCCCGCGCTTGATGGTATCCAGCTTGAATCCGGACTGGAGCATTACGATCACGAAGGCGGCCTCTACGCCGTATACGCTGAAAATCATGACCGTTGTGGCGCTGACCTTGGTGCCTATCGTGCTGGTTTATCAGGCGTGGACGTATTGGGTTTTCCGCAAGAGGGTCAAAGTGGATGATCATTTGGAATACTAAAACTAGGTTTGGGGTAATTCACACGGGCTAAAGAAGCGGAAAAGCAGCAGTGACCTATCGGTCGCCGCTGCTTTTCTTTTTAATTTATGACAAAATTTTCGCTCGTATTCTCTGGGCTTTCTCAGTGAATACATGTGAAATAGGAGGAAAATTCCAAAAAATAGCGTATTCTCATTAAGAGGAACATAATTTTCTAATTTTCATAAATCATCTAAGAATGCTATGGATTTACAATAGAGGCAAAGCGTGAAAACGCCGGCTGGTGCGGGATCTTAGCCGAGTGGCAAAAAGATGCTGAGGCAGGTAGGTGAGCGTATGCGCATTGGCACAAAAATAGCTTTCTCTCAACTGGCTATGGGGGCGTTAATCGTTGCTGCCATGTATATGGCGGCTTATTGGGTATGGGCGCCTGAATATGAACGCTGGGAGGAACGGCAGGCGACGGATAAGGAGAAATGGACGCAGCATTTATGGGAGGCGGAGGAGAAGCGTCTGGCTCTTACGGTGGCGGACTGGGCGCCATGGGATGAACTGTATGACTTTGCTCAGAATCCGGCGGAGCGGAAATTTGAACGGGATAATCTGAGTGATGACTCCATGACCAATTTGCGCGTAGACTGGGTCCTGCTTTTAGATCCGGCGTACAAGGTCCGTTACAGCCGCTCGTTAGTGGGAGCTTGGGATGAAAAAGAACGGCTGCGCTTCGAAGAAGAATGGGAGGCGTTGGTAGGGGACTCGCCGGATATACAGGAGCAGCTGCGTCAAGGCGAGAGCGTTAAAGGGTTAGCTATAGTAAATGGTCAGCCAGTCTTGGTTGCGGCCCAGCAAATTCTGCATAGCGACAAACGCGGTCCTGGCGTCGGCTTCTTAGTGATGTTTCAATTAGTGGATGCAGACTTGCTGAAAGAATTTTCGCAGAGGCTGCAAGCAACGCTGATTTTGGAACAAAAGGGGCGAGATGGACACCTGGCTAACGCTTGGTCTGAGGAGAAAGACGCACAGTTAATTCGGGCGTATTGGCCGGTGGAGGATATTTTCGGTCGGTCCGGGATCGTGCTGCGGTTGGATATAGAGCGACATTTATATCAAGAGATGCAGCATCAATACCGATACTTCTTTTTATTGAGTATAGCAGTGCTTGCCATGTCGCTGCTTATATCTGTGTATGGCTTGGATTTGCTACTAACCAGGCGTCTCAGACGTCTGGGGGATTTTTTGGCGAATATTCGCAATGTGGGGAATGAAATTCAGCCTAAACTTCCTAGAGGCGGTAATGATGAGCTGGCCCGAATTACGAGAAAAATAGAAGAGATGCTGGAACGGCTGCGAGAGGATCGCTCACAGATTGATAATTTGAACCAAGCCTTGAAGAGAGAATTAAAAGAGCGTCAAAAGGCGGAGGAGTTGATGCAGTATCATTGCTGGCATGACGCTCTGACCGGGCTATATAACCGTACGTTTTTAGAAATTGTGTTGAATGAATACATTCAAAGCGGCGTGAAGGGGTTCGGCATAATTTGCGGCGATTTGGACGGTTTGAAGATGGTCAATGATACGTTGGGGCATGAAGCCGGTGACGCGCTTTTACGGCGTACGGCCGACTTGTTTCGGAAGATTTTGCCGGAGTCGGCCATTACGGTGCGGACTGGCGGCGATGAGTTTGTTTCGCTGTTGATCGGCATTAACGAAGAAGAACTGTGGAAGTGGTATCAGCAATTGCAAACAGAAGCGCAGAAGCAGGAAAGCGGTCAGATGCCGCTGCAAATTTCTTTTGGCTGCCGGTATCAGGAGCGCTGTATCCCTGGCGGCGATGAGCTGCACAATCTGCTGCGCGAAGCGGATGATGCGATGTACCGCCAGAAAAATTTCCGCAGACAGAGCACGCGGGGCGTAGTCATCCAAGCGTTGTTAAAAATGATTGAGCTCCACGAATCTGTAACCAACGGGCATTCGCAGCGTTTAAAAAGGCTAGCGGAAAAGCTGGCCCGGGAGATGGAACTGTCGGAAGAAGAAGTTGAAAAAGTGGTCTTGCTGGCCCAGTTTCGGGAGATTGGGCGTATTGGGTTGCCGGAGCCGTTATTGACGAAGCAAGAACCGCTGACTGATGCGGAGCGGCAGGAAATTCAGCGTCATGCGGAGATTGGCTATCGGATTGCCCTGGTTATTCCAGAACTAGAGGGAATTGCCGAATTGATTCGTACACATCATGAATGGTGGAACGGAAAGGGATATCCCCGGGGGCTTAAAGGGGAAGATATTCCCTTGGAAAGTCGAATTGTAGCTATTGTTGACGCCTATGACGCTATGACTAATCCAAGTGTTTACCGAGAAGCTCGAAATGGGGAGCAAGTGGAACGGGAATTGCGTTGCGGCAGAGAGCGGCAGTTTGATCCCAAGCTGTTGGATGTATTCCTAGAAAAAATAGTGAGGGAAGAAAAGAAAACTCAAGAAGCGGAGTGATCGGAGTCTCGGATATAAAAAAAGACCGCCTGGCGGTCTTTTTTTATATGGAAGAATTTATATATTGTACCTCACTCCCTCTTTCGTACCCTCCGCTTCTCGCCGCGACTCATGTTCCATTCCTTGCCTTTAGCAGCCACCATAAGGGAACTAGGAAGAGATAAAAAGCGTAGGGAATGAAGGAGGCGTCGGCCCCTAAAGTGGCGGCAGGGACCGCACCGGCGATATTCCAGGGAATGACCACCGAGAGCAGAACTACCGAGTTTTCTAGGTCCAGCGCCAACCGAGACGCACTGAGGCGGCAGGTAGCATAGGCTTTGTGCGCCAACTGGTGGGTGAGCAAAATGGCTAAGGTTTGGTTGCAGCTAAAAGCGGCGGTTCCCAGGCTGGAGAGCAGCAAAGAGGTAAAAGGGCTGGTGCGCTGGCTCAACTTTATTAAGGCGTTTTCAAACGGCTGCAGCAGGTTGGTACCGGCGAAGATGCCGGCATAGGCGGAAGAGATCAGCACGATCAAAGCGACATTGAGCATGGAAAAAAGCCCGCCCCCTTGGATAATGCCGGCGAAAAACCCTGTATGCTCCGAGGTGTAGCCCCAAAGGAGGTACTGGAGCAACTGCGCTATGGAGACTTGCTGCACCCACACGCTGAGAAAGACGCCAAGGAGGATGCTGACTCCCATGGCTAGCTTGACGTCGGTGCGGCAAGCGCCGAGGAGCAAAATGACCAGAGCCGGCAGCAGCGTCAACGGAGATAGATTGAAGGTGGCGGCGATTTCTTGGGAAATGCTGTCCGCCTGGAATTGGAGCGGATGATTTTGGGACAGCCAGACGTAGGCTAGGATGGAAAGAAAAAAGGGAACCCAGGCGGAGCGAAACATGTTTTTCAGGTTGTCGTAAAGGTTGGTGCCGGTGAGGACGGCGACCAGGTTGGCGCTGGAGGACATGGGCGAGGAACGGTCTCCGAAGTACGCCCCGGCGATGATGGCGCCGGCTGCCATAGAGATGTCCATCTGGCCGCTTTGGGCCAACACCATCAGCACGACGCCGATGGTGCCGGCGGTGCCGAAGGAAGTGCCCAGAAGAAAAGAAACCAGCGAGCAGAGCAGAAAAGCGCCCGGTAAAAAGTAATCTCCCGGCATCCAGGCGATGCCGTAGTAAACGATGGTGGAGATGGTGCCTGCAGAGCGCCAAACGGCAGTGATGACGCCGATGAGAACGAAGATTTTGATGACAATTAAGGATTTGCGCGAACCCGCCAGCATCATGCTTCCTAAGGACCGTAAAGAATGTCCTTGGCGCATGGCTAAGACGGTGAAGGCGACCAGACCTAATAAAAGCGGATAAAGAAGCGGGATATGCTGCTGGACGCTGCAGAGAAGGCCTGCAAAGAAGAGGCTGAACACAAGGCCTGTGTGCATGAAATCAACTCATTTCGTGATAATCTCGGGGCTCAAAGACGCGGCCCTTTGCGCACGGCGATCTGGTGCTGACGCAGCTTGCGGTAGAGAGTGCTGCGGTCCATGCCCAGCAGAGCGGCGGTACGGGAAATGTTGTCCTGGCAATGGCGCAGACTTTGCAAAATGCGTTCTTTTTCGGACAAAGGCGGTGGCGCAGGCAGCTCGCATTCGTCCCGGTCATCCCAGTAATGCTCCACAGTTGGAATATCCAAGACCGCTTCCTTGGCGATGATGGTTAGGCGTTCGGCAAAACAGCGCAGTTCCCGGACATTGCCGGGCCAGGGGTATTGTTCCAGATAGGCGTACACAGAAGGATGAATGACAAGGCGTTTGCGGTGACGTTCTTGGAAGAGTGAGAGGAAATGTTCAGCCAAAAGCGGCACGTCATGAGTGCGGCGCCGCAAAGGAGGCAGGGTCAAGGTGAGCACCTTGAGGCGGTAGAAGAGATCCTGGCGAAACGAGCCGCTTTGGGTGAGCGCTTTAAGGGGCTTGTTGGTGGCGGCGATGATGCGCACGTCAACGGCAATGTATTTATCGTCTCCCAGGCGCATGACCTGCCGTTCCTGGAGCACCCGCAGGAGGCGGCTTTGGGCGAAAGGGTCCATTTCGGAGATTTCATCCAAAAAGAGCGTGCCCCTATGGGCTAATTCGAATAAACCAGCTTTGCCTTTTTTGGTAGCCCCTGTAAAAGCGCCTTCTACATAGCCAAAAAGTTCGCTCTCCAGCAAATTAGCCGGCAAAGCGGCGCAGTTGACGGCGACGAAAGGGCCGGTGCTGCGTTTGCTGGCGTTATGAATGCTTTGGGCGAACAATTCTTTGCCGGTGCCGGACTCGCCGGTGATTAAGACGGTAGCGTCCACTTGGGCGATTTCTTTAGCCATGCGTTTGCATTCCTGAATTTCCGGCGATTCTCCCAGGATATGCGGAAAATGGTATTTGGCGACAAATTGGCGGGCAACCACCTCGTTGCGGATTTTGGCCTCCAGCTCTTGGATGCGGCTGATGTCTTGAAACGTGACGATGCAGCTGCTAGTTTGGCTGTCGACGATGATGGGCGCCACGTTGAGCGTCAGCCAGCGGGAACCGCAGCGGAGCGTGTGGCCGATAAGCGGTTTTTGCGTAGTTAGACAGGTATTTAAATCCAACTGTGGAAAGACTGTTTCAATGGAACGGCCTAATGCTTGCTCGGCTGAGATCTCCAGCAAATGCTCTGCAGCGGGATTAAATACTTCGATTCGCCGCTGGCGATTGATGCTGATAATGCCTTCCAAAGAATAGTCGGCCAAGGCTTTAAAGGTTTGGGCGTGTTCCTTTTCAATTGTCCGGGCTAAAGCGATTTTTTTGGCCTCCAGAAAGGCGGCGCGGATGGAGAATTCGCCGGAGCGGATGAGCTGGGTGCGCAGGCCTTCTTTGGCGGCCAGCAGCACGGTTTTAATGCCGCCGACAACCAAGTCGGTGGTGTCTTTTTTTACCTCGGCGATGCGCTGGGGAATATCGGCGGTGCTTTGCAGGGGATAGACGCGCAGTTCGATACCGAGAATTTGCGAAAGCGCTTCAATGTCATGGCCCATGTTTTCAAAGGCTAGCATGGCGACGCGCGGCCGGGCCAGACCGGTTAATTTTTTGGCTTCGTGAAACACATGAGCCAAATCCTGGCCGGTAATGGCGATTTCAACAACCGGAATGCGAACGCGAGCTTGAACGATGAGATGAGCGGTGCCGCCGCGGCAGATGATGACGTCCACCTCCTGGCGTTCGAGCTTTTTCGCAATACGGATGCCTCGCTTGAGGCGCCCTAAATAGAGACTGACTTGCTCTGTTAAACCCATGTCGGCGATGACTTTTTTTCCTTGCAGGAAAAGCTGTTTGTCTGGGGCAATGAAAGCAATGCGGGCCATAAGGGCACCTCCTTGGTAAGATGCTTCTAGTATAGACCGCAAAAGTGTAGCGAAGCAACAACAAATGAAGCGAATTAGAAACAAAAACAACAAACTGGTTTTTAAAATTGTCAGCGTTTTTGCGGTTTTGTGAATTGGCACGCGATATGCTTAACTAAGAGTGCATGCGTAATTCGGGCCCACTGTTATTGTAAGGAGGAATGTTTGTGAAAGCCGTTCAAGAAGAGCTGTCAAAGACCCATGTTCGCTACTTTATTTTAGCGATGCTCTTTGTCGTGACTACGATGAACTATGTGGATCGGGCGACTTTGTCTATGGCGGCGCCGGCGATGCGTAAGGACTTAGGCTTGGATGCCGTATCCATGGGATACGCATTTTCCGCCTTTGGCTGGTCATATACGGCGCTGCAGATTCCCGGAGGCTGGATGCTGGATCGCTATGGATCGCGCTTGGTTTATGGCGTAGGCTTGTTTTTATGGTCTTTGTTTACTTTCTTTCAAGGTATGGCAGGCTTTATTACAGGGATTAGCGCCTTGGCCTTCATTTTTATGCTGCGTTTTCTGATGGGCGTTGGCGAAGCGCCGGCATTTCCCGCGAACAGCCGCATCACGACGATGTGGTTTCCTACGCACGAACGCGGCTTCGCATCTGCAATTTTCAATTCGGCGCAGTATTTTGCCCTGGCGGCGTTTAACCCGGTCATGGGGTGGGTGCTGGTGGCTTTTGGCTGGCGCTATGTCTTTTACGCTATGGGGCTGGCGGGAATTGTGTTGGCTTTTGTGTGGTTCCGAGTCATTAAGGATCCTAAGCACCATCCGAAAGTCAACCAGGCGGAGCTGGATTATATTCAGCAAGGCGGCGGCTTAGCCAATATGGGTGATAAGAAGACCGAAATCAAATGGTCTTATATTAAAGCCTTGGTGACCAATCGCATGATGGTAGGCGTATATTTGGGGCAGTTCTGCCTGAATACCATCACCTGGTTCTTCTTGACTTGGTTTCCGACCTACTTGGTCCAAGCCAAAGGCATGTCTATTTTGAAAGTGGGCTTGATTGCCGCCATTCCGGCATTGGCTGGTTTTGTAGGTGGTCTTTTGGGGGGCTATGTATCTGATTGGCTGTTGCGTCGCGGCAAAAGCTTAACTTTTGCCAGAAAGCTGCCCATTGTTTGTGGTCTCTGCCTTTCCGGCAGCATTATTTTAGCGAACTATGTAACTACGGAAGCCGTGGTTATCGGAGTTATGTCTCTAGCCTTCTTTGCCAAAGGGTTTGGGGCTTTAGGCTGGGTGGTGGTCGGCGATACGTCGCCGAAGGAAATGCTGGGTCTCAGCGGCGGCATCTTCAATTTTGCCGGCAATATGGCCAGTATCATTACGCCCATTGTGATCGGTTACATTCTAAACGTGACGCAGTCTTTCAATGGAGCGCTGGTTTTTGTTGGTGCTATGGGACTGTTAGGGGCGTTGTCGTATTTGTTCATTGTTGGCGATATCAAGCGAGTGGAGCTACAAATCGACAAAACGGAATCGGCGGCGGCTGGCAAATGAAGAGGTAAGGACGGATGCAGAACAGGAGGATTTTTATGGAAGCAACGATTGCCAAGGACGTAAACCATTATATCAAAGTCCATGCGCAGGATAATGTGGCCATTATTGTAAAAGACGGCGGCTTGCCGGCCGGAGCGCTTCTGCCGGAGGGGCTGGTGCTGCGGGAGCATGTACCCCAGGGGCATAAAGTGGCGCTTGTCGATATTGCTCAAGGCGGGGAGATTCTTCGCTATGGCGAGGTCATTGGCTATGCAAAAAGCGCTATTAGCCGCGGCTGTTGGATTGAAGAGTCACTGGTGCTGCTGCCGCAAGCGCCAGAGCTGTCCACTTTGCCGCTGGCAAACAAGGCGCCTGCCAAACAGGAGCCTTTGGCGGGCTATACCTTTGCAGGGTATCGCAATGCCGACGGCACAGTAGGGACGAAAAACCTCTTGGGCATCGTCACCAGCGTGCAATGCGCCGCCGGGGTCGTCAATCAGGCAGTAGCTCGCATTCGCCAGGAATTGCTGCCTCTCTATCCGGAAGTGGAAGACGTTGTGGCCGTTAACCACAATTACGGCTGCGGCGTGGCTATCGGTGCGCCGGAAGCGGTTATTCCCATCCGGACGTTGCAGAACTTGGCGACTCACCCCAATTTTGGCGGTGAAGCGTTGATTGTAGGACTTGGCTGTGAAAAGCTGCGTCCTGAAGAGATGGCGCCTTGGGCGTCGCCGGAAAGTATTTTGGTTTTGCAGGAGCAGCACGGCTACGGCGTGATGCTTGAGGCAATTATGGCCGGAGCCAAGGAACGCTTGGAACGACTGAACCGTCGGCGTCGCGAAACCTGTGCGGCTGCGGAGTTGGTGATTGGCGTGCAGTGCGGCGGCAGCGACGCTTTTTCCGGGGTGACCGCCAATCCGGCAGTCGGCTATGCGGCGGATTTGTTCGTGCGCGCCGGAGCGACAGTGATGTTTTCGGAAGTGACTGAAGTGCGTGATGCGGTGCATCTCTTAACGCCGCGGGCGATTAATGAAGAAGTAGGGCGGGAACTGCTTCGTGAAATGAAGTGGTACGACGAATACTTAAGCCGCGGTGAAGCGGACCGCAGCGCCAATCCGGCGCCGGGCAATAAGAAAGGCGGCTTGGCTAATGTAGTGGAAAAGGCTTTAGGGTCCATTGCCAAGTCCGGCAGCAGCGCTATTTGCGGCGTTGTGCCGCCAGGGGTCAAGGCGCAGCAGAAGGGTCTGCTTTACGCGGCGACGCCGGCCAGCGACTTTGTCTGCGGCACCTTGCAGCTGGCTTCGGGCATGCACTTGCAGGTGTTTACTACCGGGCGGGGGACCCCCTATGGCTTGGCGATGGCCTCGGTGCTTAAGGTGGCGACGCGCAGCTGTTTGGCGGCGCAGTGGCCGGATTTGATGGATGTGGATGCCGGGCGCATCGCTACTGGCGAAGCGACGATTGAAGAAGTGGGCTGGGAAATTTTCCGTCTGCTTTTGGAAGTGGCCAGCGGCAAGAAGCAAACCTGGGCGGAACACTGGAAGCTGCATAACGACCTGTGTTTGTTCAATCCGGCGCCTGTGACTTGACGGGAGCGCGTACGAGAACGAACAGGAGAGAAATCAAACCTTAAAAAAGTGAGCAGGAAGCACTAGCTCTGAAAGAAAATAGGAGGAATATACAATGGCAAAAATCGGTTTTATTGGTTTGGGTATTATGGGCAAGCCCATGAGCAAAAATCTAATCAAGGCAGGTTATGAACTGGTGATTATGGACCGCAATCCGGCGGTCGTAGAGGAATTAAAAGCCCTGGGGGCGGAAGTAGTGGCTAGCCCGAAGGAAGTGGCGCAGCAGACGGATATTATCGTGACCATGCTGCCTAATTCGCCCCAGGTGAAGGAAGTTGCGCTGGGCGAAAACGGTTTGCTTGAAGCGGCTGCCGCGGGCAAGGTGCTGGTGGATATGAGCTCCATCGCTCCGTTGGTGAGCCGGGAGATTGCGGCTGCGTTGGCGGCTAAAGGCATGGAAATGCTGGATGCGCCGGTAAGCGGCGGCGAGCCCAAGGCCATTGACGGCACTATTTCCGTGATGGTCGGCGGCAAGCAGGAGGTCTTTGACCGTTGTTACGATGTGATGAAGGCGATGGCGGGCTCGGTGGTGCGCACCGGTGATATCGGCGCTGGCAACGTGACCAAGCTGGCCAACCAAATTATTGTGGCTATCAATATCGCTGCTGTTTCCGAAGCGCTGGTGCTGGCGGCTAAAGCTGGCGTGGAACCGGATCTGGTTTACCAAGCCATCCGCGGCGGCTTGGCTGGGAGCACCGTTTTGGATGCTAAAGCGCCTCTGATGATGGACCGCAAATTTGAGCCCGGCTTCCGCATTAATCTGCATATCAAGGATTTAGGCAACATTCTCGATACCTCCCACGAGGTCGGCGTGCCTTTGCCCTTGACGGCGGCAGTCATGGAAATGATGCAGGCTATGAAGATTGACGGCAAGGAAGGCTGCGATCACGGGGCCTTGGTGCAGTACTATGAGAAACTGGCTAAAGTAGAAGTCAAACGCTAAGGGGGAGAACCATGCTGCAGAATCAGTTGAAGGAAAAATTAGGCCGGGACGAACTGGCTTTAGGATTATTTGTACCTTTTTATGCGCCCAATTTAGTGGAGATGATCGGCTATGCGGGCTTGGACTTTATTGTTATCGATAACGAGCATGGCTGTTTTGCCGACAGTGAAATTGAAGAGCTCATTCGGGCGGCGGATCTGACCGGGGTGACGCCTATTGTGCGGGTTCCTTATGGTACGGCGGGCATTCAAAAAGCGCTTGATCGCGGTGCAAAGGGCGTTCAGGTGCCTATGGTCAACACCAAGGAAGATGCAGAAGCGGCGGTGCGGCGGGCTAAATTTCCGCCGCGCGGCACACGCGGCGCAGCTTATTCGGTACGGGCGGCCCGCTTTGGGATGGATTCGGGCAAGGATTACCTGGATGCAGCGGATAAAAATACGCTGGTAGTTGTGCATATTGAAACGCCGGAAGCGGTCAAAAACTTTGATGAAATCATCAGTGTTCCTGGGGTTGATATTGCCTTTATCGGCCCGGCGGATTTATCTGTTTCCATGGGCTATAAGGCGGAAGGACCTAGCCATCCTGAAGTGCGCGCGGTGATTGAAGATTTGATCCGCCGCGGTCGTGAAAAGGGTGTGCTGATGGGTTTCATGGCGTCGGGGATTGACGATATCGGGCGCTGCGAAGATCTGGGCGTGCGTTATGTGACGCAAGTGGCCTCGGCGCTCATCATGGCGAAATTCAAAGAAATGGTTCGTGTAGGTCGGAGAAAAGGATAATTTCGTTTTAATATAAGAAGCAACCCTCTTCGATGTGGTTTGAAGAGGGTTGCTTCTTATATTACATAAAATAATAGAAAATGGGAGCGAAATGAATGATTTCAAGCATTAAAGCAAGGATAATATAGAGTGTGGCTTTCGAGAAGAAATAGAAATGGCCAGATCGAAGGCAACGGTACGCAAGCATAAAAAAATCCTCCGACAAAGTCGGAGGATTAGCTTTCAATGGTGACCCCGGCAGGATTCGAACCTGCGACCTTTTGATTCGTAGTCAAACGCTCTATCCAGCTGAGCTACGGAGTCATGTGTTTAATGGACGAGACTTATAATAACACTACGAGAGCCTGATGTCAACAGTAAAAATGTTCATCCACAGAGAAATGCACAAATCCACAGGCTTATCCACAAGAAAAGTGTGTAAAACAGGGGGTTTAGCCGAGTTTTCAACATTTTGCGAGGGCACTTATCCACTGTTTTGTTGAAAATGTGGATAAGTGTGTGGATAACTGTGGATAAGCTGTGGGTTAGTCTACAGGGCGGCTCCAGTCCACATGAACGCCAGTAGCTTGCCACAAATATCCTAAAACACGTTGAAAATTTTCTTTGCTTTCCGAAGCCTGTAAGGTGGCTTCAACAAAATCACTTAGTGACTCCTGCGGAAGTTTAAAGGTATGCTGTTGTGCCAAAAAGGCTTCGGCTGCTTCGCGCTTTTCTTCATTCGGCAAGACAACCGAGAGGGTGTGCGAGACTTCATTGAACTCAACATAACCCAAATCATTTCCATAGCTGATTGCGACACGATACATAGTAATCCAACCTTTCTTCGTTTAAAAGTCCAATAACATTTTGTCGCCAAAACCGGCGCTGATCAGATGCGCAGTGTCGTTAAGGCGTTCGATGGCGTTTTCATGCCAACGGTTGCAGCGCAGCACCGTTAAACTGGCTGGGGCTACTTCAAAGGAAAAATTGTGATGAACGGCGCCGGAGACGCCTAAGCCTAGCCACCAACAGAGAATGTTGATAATGGTGCCTCTGTGGGCCACAATGATCAGAGGACGTCGCTGGCGAGCGGTAAGTTCGTCCATGGCGTCGGCGACGCGGTTGTAAAATTGGCGTCTTGACTCGCCTTCCGGGTAGTGCTGCCAATCGAGAATCGGCGTTGTTTTAGGCAAGGACAGCTTGCGAGCTTCCGCTTCGCTTTTGCCTGCAGCAATGCCATTGTTCATTTCGCGCAGGCCTGGATGCTGAGAGAGAGTTTGGCCGAAAGGCTGCCCGAGGATCTGGGCTGTCTGTACGGCGCGTTTTAAGTCGCTGGCGACGAGGTCGAAAGCATGTCCGGAAAAATGCGGTTCCAGACGCTTGGCAAGGGCCTCAATCTGGCGACAGCCTACTGGTGTGAGATCGACGTCAGTCCAACCGCCGGTTAGTCCGCGGGTATGGTGCTCGGCTTGCCCGTGGCGGACCAGAAGAATCGATTTCAAGAGCAGCCCTCCTTTTTTGATATCTCTCTTATTTTGCAATGTTTCGCCGCTAGGTGCAAGGAAAAAATGAAAAAACCGCTTTCGCGGTCTTTTGGACGGGGGATATGGAATGTAAGAAAGGGGCACGAACTTTTGAACAAGAGTAGAGTGAGTAAAAAAAGGGGACGAGAAGACAAAAATAAAAATACATTCCTTTGAATCCTCAGTCGAGCCCTTCATTTACTCCATCTACTCCTGTTAATATTCTGTTTTCCCTTAACTTCTCTCTTGCTTCTAGGTGTCTTTCCGCTGCATAGGCTGGAGGCGTTGCTCTAGGGTCCAACTCTTTTGAGCGGCTTTGTGAGCCTGGCGGCAGAAGTCGTCTTGGCTGGAAAAAGCGTCAATTTTTTTGTCTACGCGGCGATAGACGCCATCGGAACGCAAGACGTGGGCTTTTCTTCCATCCTTGAGAAAGAGACTGAACATAGCGCGGATGCGAGCGGCGTGTCGAATATCGTCGATAGGAAAAAGCAGCTCTACCCGCTCATTGAGGTTGCGGGGCATCCAATCGGCACTGGAAAGATAGACTTTAGCTTCATCGCCAACACCGAAAATAAAGATGCGGTGATGCTCTAGAAAACGACCGACAATGCTGCGGACGGTAATGTTGTCGCTGACGCCGGGGATGCCTGGGCGCAGACCGCAAATGCCTCGGATAATGAGATCAATGGAAACGCCAGCGGCAGAGGCTTCGTAGAGTTTCAGGATGATTCCTTTGTCAATGAGAGAGTTCATTTTAGCGCTGATATGTGCTGGCTGTCCGCTTTGGGCGGCGGCGATCTGTTCATTCACAAGTTCATAAAAGCGTTCGCGCATATTCAGCGGCGCCACGATGAATTTATTCCAGACCGGCGGATCGGAGTAGCCGGAAAGCATGTTGAAAAACGACGAGGCGTCGGCGCCAAAGGCGTCGTTGGCGGTGAAGAGGCCTAGATCTGTGTAGATGCGGGCCGTGGAGTCATTGTAGTTGCCGGTTCCCAAATGTACATAGCGGCAAATGCCGTCCTCTTCCTGGCGCACGACTAAAGCGATTTTGGAATGGGTTTTCAAGCCCATCAAGCCGTAGATGACATGCGCGCCGGCTTCTTCCAGGCGTTTGGCCCACTGAATGTTATTTTCTTCGTCAAAGCGGGCTTTGAGCTCCACGAGGACCGTAACCTGCTTGCCGTTCTCTGCGGCTTCCATCAAGGCTCTGACAATGGGAGAATTGCCGCTGACTCGGTACAGCGTCTGCTTAATGGCCAACACCTGGGGATCAAGGGCGGCTTGGCGTATGAAGTCTACTACCGGTTCAAAGCTTTCGTAGGGATGGTGCAGTAAAATATCGCTTTGGCGGATGGCGGCGAAGATATCCTCTGCTTCGGCCAAGGCCGCCGGCAGGGGCGCTTGATAAGGGGCGTGACGCAAATGAGCGGCGCCCGAAATATCAGCGAAACGGAAAAAGCACGTAGTATCTAAAGGTCCGTTGATTTCGTAAATATCTTGTCCGGAGATATCCAGCTCTTCTTGTAAGGCGGCCTGCAGTTCCTTGTTGCCGTGCTTGGAGACTTCCAGGCGTACAGCCGGGCCGCGCTTACGTTGCTTGAGGGCGCTTTCCACCTCTTCCAGCAGGTCTTCGGCTTCGTCCTCGTCAATGAACATGTCGGCGTTGCGGGTGATGCGGAAAAAGAGCGGCTGGCTCAGTGTATAGCCCTGAAACAGGCGGGAGCAATAGGCGGCGATGATGTCTTCTAAAAACAAGAAATGACGTTCTTCCTGCGGAGCGAAAGGAACTTCCAGCAAGCGGGGCAATACGGAGGGCACGGGAATAATGGCGATGGCCGGTTCGTCTTCGTCAGGGCGGGTTAATTGTACGGCCAGATTCAGGCTGCGATTGGCCAAGAAGGGAAAAGGATGGCTGGCGTCCACGCCCAGAGGGGTGAGAACCGGGTAAATGGTGCGGTGAAAGGTATGATCCAGCCATTCTTGCTGTTGGGGGGATAAGGCGTCAATGCTGCGCAGGCAGAGCTTTGCGTCGCATAAGGCCGGGATGAGCGTGCGTAGCTGTTTGTACTGGTTTTTAACCAGCTCATGAGCCGTTTCGGAAATGCGTTCTAATTGCTGAGCTACGGTAAGACCAGCGGCGTCGGTTTTGTTGATGCCTGACTCAAGTTGGTGTTTGAGGCCGGCGACGCGAATCATAAAGAATTCGTCCAAGTTGGAGGCAGTGATGGCGATAAAGCGCAGCCGTTCCAAAAGCGGCGTTGCCGTGTCGCCTGCTTCGCTAAGGACGCGGTTGTTGAATTTGAGCCAGCTTAGTTCGCGATTAAAAAAGTATTCCGGTTTATCAAACATGGTATCAACCTGCCTGTCGTATTAAGATGGGACGAATGCCGAAGACATTTTCAAAAAAGGAAGCCTTGTCGGCAAAGGTCCATTGTTCTAGCGCATAATCTTCGCGAGTGGTGACGGTGACGAGCAACTCTTCACCGCGAAAAGCAAATTCGATTTTGAGCGCTTTTTGACGGTGCGTACGATCAATGGCGTCAGCTAGACGAATGATGGCGGCCAGCTTCGCTACGGTCATTTGTTCCTGTACGCTCAAGCCGCTCAAGGTCGGGTCGGAAGGACGAGGCGTGCCTTTGGAATGGTATTGCGCTACGCAGGCCATAATCAGTTTTTCTTTTTCTGAAAAGCCGAGAATATCTGAGGAGAGAATGAGACGATGCGAGAATAAATAGTGGCTGCGCAGGCTGACAAACTTACCGATGTCATGCAAAAGGGCGGCGCCTTCCAGGAGCTGCCGTTCTCGCTTTCCTAAACCGTGGGCGCGGTGAAGTTTGTCGAAAAGCTGCAAGGAGACTGCGGCAACCGCTTCGGAGTGGCCGTCATGCTGATGGTATTTTTTAGCCAGCGAGCGGATGAGGCTGAAGGTCTGCTTGTCGATTTCATCCATCCAAGGGTGCTTTGTTTTCTGGGCGATATGGCAGACGGTCATGCCGTCGAGAAACTGATCGTTGACGACGGCCAGCTCCTGGGCTTGGCAGAGAGAAAGCAGCTGCTGGTACAGGATAATGGTCGGCAAGGCCATGTCCGCTTTGGCTTCGCTGAGGGCAAAGGCTTGCATGACTTGAGAAAGGTTGAGCTTGTGCAATTTCTTGTACAAAACCAGGAACTCTTCTTGCTTGACCGAGTCCAGCGCGCTTCGTGTTTTGCGCCCCAGCATCTGTAAAAACAGCTCTGTATCCGGCCCGGAGAGGACTACGTAACGAATCGTGTGCCCCGCCAGAGCGGGCCGCACCGGCTCGATGACGCTAAAAATGTATTCGCCTAAGGCTTGCTGGAAGGAGAGGGAGTCGCGCTGGTTTTTATTGAAGCTTTCTTTGATGCGTAGCACGCCGATATGAATATTCTGCTGGTAGAGAATGCGGCCGTTGCGGTACAAGGTAATGCCTAGACCGCCGGAAGTGATGTCCACAAAGAGCAAAGCTTCCTTGCCGCCTGTTAAGCCGAGAACTTGCATTTTGCGGAAAATCGCTACATATTTAAAAAATATTTCCTGAGGCATGTCGACGACTTCCGCCTCGAGGTCCGCTTTAATTTGAATTTGGTCAATAATATAGGGCTGGTTGGCGGCTTCGCGAATGGCTGTGGTCGCCATGAGACGATAGTCGCGTACGCCATATTCCGTTAGTTTGCGCCGAAAACCCTTGAGAATATCGCACAATTCGGCCACCGTATCGGTGCCGATGCGGCCAGTTTGAAAGGTTTCTTCGCCTAAAGAAATTTGCCGATGTATGTTTTCTAGAACGCGTATGGTTTCTAGATTGCGGTATTCTACAATTTGCAGGCTGACTTGTTCTGAACCGACATGAATGGCTGCAAAGAGGCTGGGATGGTTTTTGTGCATGAAATCACCTCGCGGCATAATGTTTTTTAGTACATTCTCTCTGGGGATGGCCAAATCCCTGCCGGTTTAGTTTAAGGTTGTGTAAAATCTGAATGCCGTCGTAAGGTTTTTCGCTTTTTTGGCAGGATTTTGTTATAAAACGCGAATATAGAAAAGAGGCAATGTACGGAGAAAGGAAGTCTTGGTATGAAAGAGCGGGAACGGGTAGCTATTATTGACTTAGGTTCGAACTCGGCGCGGCTGATTGTGGTAGATATTGACCGAAGGGGCGCCTATAATCTGGTGTACAACCAAAAAGAGACGGTCCGGCTGGGGGAAGGCTTGGCGGCTACGGAGCAATTGCAGGAGGCGGCTATGCGCCGGGCCGTAGGCACGCTGCAGGTGTTTGCCCATATGAACCAGTTGTTTAAAGTAGACAAGGTCTTGGCCGTAGCGACCGCGGCGGTTCGTAATGCGAAAAACGGCGCTGATTTTTTGCGGCAAGCTAAAAAAGAAACAGGCATTCCGTTGCGGGTGATTAGCGGCGAAGCCGAAGCAAAATTAGGGTATTTGGGCGTAGTGAATACCTTGGATATTGAAGAAGGCATTGTGTTCGACTTGGGCGGCGCCAGCACGGAGTTGACAATGATTAAAGGGCGTAAAGCGCAGACCGCGGTCAGTATGCCTTTTGGGGCGGTGACGCTGACAGAGTACCTGGGGGCGCGGCCGAATGAGAAAAAGCTGCTAGAACTGCAAAATTATTTGTGGGACCAATTGGTTGGCTTGAGCTGGCTTAAGGATAGCGGCGTACCTTTAATTGGCATTGGCGGCACGGCGCGGAACATTGCTAAAATGGATCAACGCAAAAAAGGCTATCCTTTTCCTAAGGTGCATAACTATCGTCTTGGCAAAATGGCCTTCCAAGAACTCTACCGAGGGTTGGCTGGGATGACGCTGGCCCAGCGTCGCAAAGTGCCTGGCTTAAGTAATGAGCGGGCGGACATTATTGTGCCGGGGTTGGCGATTGTTAATGCCTTGTTTGACATAACGGCGAGTCAGCAGTTTTTGGTGAGCGGCTGCGGCGTACGTGAAGGTTTATTTATGCAGTATTACCAATCGCGTCACGGCGAGGGGGAACTAGTACGGGATATTTTGGAGCATAGCACGCACAATCTAATGCTGTCCTACAATTTAGATGAAACCCATGCGCAGCATGTAGCTAGCTTGGCGGATCAACTTTGGCAGGGCTGGGGAGTCCAGGGGGAGCTCGGCGCGCGTGAGCGGCGGCTGTTGCGCGTGGCGTCGCTGCTGCACGATATCGGCATTTCTATCAACTACTACGATCATCCTCGGCACAGCGCCTACTTGGTGGAAAACGCCCGGCTTTTCGGCCTGACCCACAGAGAACAGATGATGTGCGCTGTGATGGCTGGCTGGCATAACGGTCTTTCTATGAAATACGTTCGCAACCGCATGTATAGCGAATTTTTGGACGAGGGAGACTGGGGGCGGGCTCGTAAGCTGGGGCTGCTGCTCGCCTTGGCGGAAGCTTTGGATACGACGCAAATGCAGTTGGTGCGCCGCGTGAAGGCAGGGGTGGATTTGGAACGTGGTTTGGCTCTTTTAGAGTTGGAGCTAAGGGAAGCGGCCGTTATTGAACAGGAAAATCTGAATAAGTTGAAGAAATCTTTTAAAAAGGAATTCAATCTGGAATTGACGGTGATGGCGTAATGGAAGAAACAACGGCCGCATGGCGGGACAAGCTGGCTTCTTGGTGGGAATCTTATGTGCGGCGTTTTTTAGGACGAGATGAAGAGACGGATTATCATGTGCGGCTCAAAGTCGCTCATACGGCGAGGGTAAGGAATATTGCGCGGCAATTGATGCAAGCGCGAGAACTTCCGGCGCAGGAATTGGCGGTAGTGGATGCGGCGGCTTTGCTGCATGATGTGGGGCGTTTTCCTCAGTATTGGCAGTATCGGACCTTTCGGGACTTATTATCGGTGGATCATGCAGACTTAGGGGTGGAAACACTGACGGAAGAAGGAGTCTGGCAGTGGGTGCCTCAGGAAACGGCGGTAGTGCTGAAGAAGGCGGTGTTATGGCACAATAAGAGGGCTTTGCCGCCAGAAGCTGCCGGAGCGGCGTGGCTGCCGGCGAAAGTAGTCAGGGATGCGGACAAACTGGATATTTTTGATATGCTTACAACAGACAAAGAATACCGCATGCCGCCCACCGACGGGATCGCGCAGCATGGAGGCATTTCGCCGGAACTGGCGGCTACGGTGGTTTCAGGCAGACTGGGGAGACCAGCTCAGGTAAAAACAGCGGCGGATCAGCAGGTCTTTCGTATTTCCTGGGTGTATGATCTCAATACGGTAGAAGCCGTGCGCTATGTTGCTCATGCCGGATTTTTGCCGCTGCTGCTGGCGGCGCTGCCGGAGGGAGAGGCAAAGGTTCGGATTGGGCAGGCGGTGGAGGCTTGCGTGAAGCGGCGGCTGAAAACAGAGGCATAGGAGGCTGCTATGGGAAAAGGCTGGCGGTTTTGGTCGGAAGAAGCGGTGGCCGTTACAGCAAAAGAAGCTGCCTGGGCGGTAGAGATGCAAGGGGTCTCTAAGACCTATGTCACTGGCGCCGGCGAGTTTTCGGCCCTGAAAGACGTGGGCATGACCGTAGCTGCCGGCGAGTTTGTAGCGGTTATCGGCAAGTCGGGAAGCGGAAAATCGACGCTGATCAATATGATTACAGGCATTGACAGGCCGACGGAAGGCGAAGTATGGGTGGCGGGAACGCCGGTGCACCGTCTTTCGGAGAATCAAAGCGCGATTTGGCGGGGGCGGACGGTGGGCGTGGTCTTTCAGTTTTTTCAGTTACTGCCTACCTTGACGGCCTTGGAAAATGTCATGCTGCCTATGGATTTTTGCAATGTCCATGCCTGGGAGGAACGTCCGCAGCGGGCGCTGGAGCTGCTGGAGCTGGTTGGCGTAGCCGATCAGGCGGACAAGCTGCCGGCCAATTTGTCCGGCGGACAGCAGCAGCGGGTGGCCATTGCCCGTTCCCTGGCCAATGATCCGCCGCTGTTGGTGGCGGATGAGCCTACGGGAAATTTGGACGCCCAGACGGCGGAGGCGGTGATTGCTTTGTTTAAACGGCTGTCGCAAGCGGGGAAAACCATTATTATGGTTACTCACGACGGCGAGCTGGCCCGTCAAGGCAGCCGTATCGTTACCGTAGCGGAAGGACGAATTTTAGAGGCCGAAGGGAGGGCTTCAGATGGCTAGGGGCCTTTGGCTGCGGCCGCGCTGGCGCAAGGTATGGGCCGATCTTTGGGGCAGTAAGCTGCGTACGCTGCTGGTGGTGCTTTCTATTGCTGTCGGCGTTTTTGCGGTAGGTATGGTCTACAGTTCCTATTTGATGTTTTCCAGAGACTTGACGCAGAGCTGGACTATGGCGGCGCCGGCGAATGCCGCAGTATACGCAGATCCTTTTGACGAAGAGCTGGTGCAGAGCGTTCGCAGTCTTCGAGGCGTCAAGGAGGCCGAGGGACGGCGCAATGTGGATCTGCGCGTGCGCGGCGGGGACGGCCAGTGGCGGCAGATGTGGCTGATTGCCATCCCGGACTATGACAAGCAGAAGGTCAATCTTGTGAAGAGCGAGGCTGGGGCCTGGCCGCCTCGGGACGGCGAAGTGCTGCTGGAGCGTTCCTCCTTTAAGGAATTGGGACTGAGCATCGGGCGGTATATGACGGTGGAAACCGCAGCCGGGCGCAAGCGCTTGATGAAGGTGAGCGGCCGCGTGTATGACGCCAGCCAGATTCCTAGCCTCTTTACGGGCCGCGCTTATGGCTACATTACTATGGATACCTTAGAGAAGCTGGACGAAGAGCGGCGGCTGGATCAGGTAAACTTTATTTTGCAGCCGGCGGCGCTGGCTGGCCTGGACAAGGAAAGGGCCGTGCAGGCCATTGAAGCGGTCGGTCGCAAAGCCTGGAATAAGCTGGAGCAAGGAAATACAACCGTATTTTGGCTGCAAGTGAATAAGCCGGGGGAACATCAGCTCCAGGGGGCTATCGACGCGCTGCTGCTTTTGCTGGCGGTGCTGGGCGTACTTTCGCTGCTGCTGGGTGCCTTGCTGCTGGTGAATACGGTCTCTGCTATTTTGACGCAGCAAGTGCGCCAAGTGGGCATTATGAAAGCGATTGGCGCTAGAAGAGCCCAACTGATGCGCATGTATTTGACCCTGGTGGCGGTGTACGGCGTGTTGGCCCTGACGGTGGCAGCTCCCTTGGGAGCCCTGGCGGCGCAGCAGGTAACCGCCTTTATGGCGGCGGCTTTTAATTTCAATTCGGGCGGTCTGGAGTGGCCTCTTACGGTTATGCTGCTGGAGGCGGCTGTAGCGTTGGCGGTGCCTCTGGCAGCGGCGCTGTGGCCCATCTGGCAGGGAACTGGCGTAACGGTGCGGGAAGCGGTAAGCGATTACGGAATTGGCTCCGTGGCGGCCAGCGGTCGGGTGGACCGCGGTGTTGATTGGCTTCTAAACCGCTTGCGGCCGTTGTCGCGCCCTGTGCTCTTGTCGCTGCGCAATACTTTTCGCCGCAAGGGTCGGCTGGCGCTGACGCTGTTGACGCTGATGATGGCGGGAACCGTATTTATGGCGGTATTTTCGGTAAGAGATTCCTTGGATGCCACTTTGGATAAGGCGTTGGAGTATTTTCAATATGATGTGGCGGTTACATTTACGCAAAACTATCGGGCCGAGCGGGTGGAGCAGGAAGTCCTGAAGGCGCCCGGGGTGAAGCGGGCCGAAGCTTGGGGATTCAATTCAGGACGAATCCTGCATGCGGACAGCAAGCAGGCTGAAGACGAGGCTAGCAAGAATGTGTTTTTGCTGGCGCCGCCGGTAGACACGGAAATGATCGCGCCTCGGATTGTACAGGGACGGTGGCTGCTGCCGGAGGATGAGAACGCCATTGTTATCAATACGGAGGTTCTTAAGGATAATCCGCACTTGCGTCTGGGAGAAGTCGGGGTGATCAAAGTGGCGAACAAGCGCCTGCGCTGTGTGGTGGTGGGGGTGGCGCAAAGCCAGTTGACTGGTCCCATTTGCTATGCTCCCTATACTTGGCTGAGCCGTGTTACCCAGGCGGCAGGCAAGGCTCGTTCCGTACAGATTGTGGCTGCTACGGATTCACAGCAGGCCCAGTCTCAACTGGGGCGGGAACTGGAGTCTCATTTGAAGAAAAACAATTTGCGAGTCCAGAACGTAGACATTACCTGGGAGCAAAAGGAGCGCTTGCGTTCGCAGTTTGATATTCTTACGACCTTCTTGCTGTTTATGGCGTTGTTGTTGGCGTTGGTAGGAGCCTTAGGGCTGACTGGTACCATGAGTATCAATGTGTTAGAGCGCACCCGGGAAATTGGCGTCATGCGCGCCATTGGCGCTTCCAGCTTGGCTGTGGGCAAGGTGTTTGTGGTGGAGGCCCTTTGCATCGGCCTGTTGAGCTGGCTGGCGGCATCGTTGCTGGCCTTGCCTATTGCTATGCTGCTCAGTTACCAAGTGGGGATGCTTTTTATTCAGGCGCCGTTGACATTTTCTTTCAGCTTTTTCGGCTGGGCCGTTTGGCTGGCGCTGTCTTTGTTTTTGGCGGTGGCTGCCAGCTTACTTCCGGCGTACAATGCAACTCGCCTGTGCGTACGGGATGTCATTAGTTATGAGTAACAATAAGCGAGGGATGCTGTATGGGAGCGACAGGCCTTAAAAAAAGAAAATACGGACTGCTGCTTTTGCTGCTCCTCGTAGCGGCAGGCGGCGCTTGGTGGTATTGGCAGAGCAGCCGCCAGGAGCCGCAGGCGCTGCCTCCGGTTAAAGATGACGGCAGGGTGCTTTCGGAAGGAATCGTGTTTCCGGTGCGTTATGCTCAAATCGTTATGCCGGTGGAAGGCACCATTGGCGAGATTTTTGTGCAAGAGGGGGACATGGTGCGGCAAGGGCAGCCTTTGCTGCGTTTGGTGCGCCAGGACGTCCAGGCCAGGGTAAGAAGCGTTGACGCCGCTGCCGCCAAAGCGGCCGCTGCGGTGGAGCAGGCGGAGGTCAATCTGGCCGATGCCAGGCGAGAGTGGTTCCGTCAGCGTCAATTGGCGGATAACGGCGGTATTTCCAGGCAGCAGATGGATCAGGCGCAGACGACGTTGGAGCGCAGCCTGACATTGGTAGCCCAGGCTAAGGAAGAATGGCGGACCCAGCAGGAGGCGCTGAAGGAAAGTCAGGAGATTTTGGATAAAAGTGAACTGCGTGCGCCGATGGCTGGTCGGGTTTCTTACTTGGACAAGCGTCTTGGCGAGCGTGCTGATATCGGAACGGTGCTGGTGCGCATTGCCGATGAAAGCGCCTGGGAAGTGCGCAGTGATGATTTGACGGAGCTTTCTATTGCCAAAGTGCGGGAAGGAGCGCCTGTGACGCTTACTTTTGACGGCATTCCAGATTTGGAGCTGCAGGGGCGAGTGAAGTTTATCCGTCCTTACGGCGAGAAGAAACGCGGCGATATTACGTATACGGTGACGATTGCGCCGGCAAGCTGGGATGAGCGTTTGCGTTGGAATATGACGGCGCAGATTGCCATCAGCCCTGTGGGAAGTTTTTAAGAGCATGCCGGGCTGGCGTTCAACGGCGGCAGATGGTATGATGGAAAGACTGGTGGCATACCGGAAACTCTAAAATTTGAGGAGGAAGGGCATGAAACGTTTTTTTTGCCTAGTGGCGCTTTTTTTGATGTTGTCCCTGCCTGTGGCCGGTGCGGCGCCGTCGGCGTGGTTTGACAAGGAATTTGATTTTTCCAAGGTGAAGGTAGTATATGTGAACGACCCCAAAATAGCATCCGCCTTGACTTATGTTGGCGAAGCCGAGGGAGCGGAGCTGTTTTGGAAAACGTTTCAGCCGAAGACGGTTACCCTTTTAGACGTGAACCAAGTATTGGCGGCGCATCAGAAAAAGAGCGGCGTTGATTTGATGAAGTTTCACGAAACGAATCCGGACGAAAGTTATCGGCAGTTCATCAAGGCGGTTAGCGAGCAAAGCGACCTGGCTATGTATACGGAACTGGGACGCGACGAAAAAGGGCGGGAAACCGTGGAATTTACCATGAATGATACCAAAACAGGCCGTACCGTAGCGGCTTTGGTGGAAAGCGTTAGTTCTAAAAAAGAGCTGACTGCTGTGATTGTTTCCTTTGCGCAAGCCTTCAGCGAGAAGCTGACTGGAAAATAAGCAAGAAACGAGCAGGAGTGCGCCGCCGCCGGATGGGGTTAACTGTATGTGATGTACCAATTCCGGCGATGTTAAGGATGGCATAATCGCCGGTCGCCTTTGAAAATCCATGGACGGCATAGCAACCGACGTCTACTAGCATTTATGCGAGAGGGATCGGGGACGATTTTTTCAACAGGAGTAGAGGGAGTAATCGGAGGGTTCGAATATTCCCGAAACGATAAAAAAGCAGTACGAGCAATTGCTCGTACTGCTTTTTGTTTGGGGAATACTGCTGGAATTTACAAGGATTTCAAATCTTGGGAGGTCTCTGCGTAAAACGGATAGCTAAAATTCTCAAACACCATTATCGCCGTAGTCCTCATTTACTCTTGTTCGTCCATAGCTCCAGCGTTACTCCGCAGCCGCATTAGCGTCCTGGGCGGTAACGCCAGGTGCTGGGAGCGCGATCGGTGCAGGATTGCCAGGGTTTTCGACAGGCGGTGCCGTGACGCGCCAGGCGGTCACAGGAGGTTGAGGAACGGTGGGCTGCGCAGGCGCTGTTTTAATATAACTGAGGGTGCGGAAAATGTTTTGAGCGTAATTTTTTCCCGGCACGGCCCAGCGTCCATTTAGATCTTCCCAATTAGAGCAACGGCCAAATTTGTCGGGATGCGCCTTGAGTATATCATAGCGAGGATCTACGATGGCTAAAGTTGGCGTGCGAGAAGACGCATATGCTAAAAGATGCTGGATTTGGGCCCGGACGCCAATTTGCGGCGAATCGAAAAAGGCTCCTTTAACGCCGCCGCCGGTAGTGCCGATGCCGGCATAATTGTTTTGTTCCGGTACGACGTCGCCGCCGTAACGGAAGCAGTCAGTTTCCAAAATGGCTTGGGAGATTGCCAAATCAGGACGGATGCCTTCGCGCGAGGCTTCTTCGTAGTAGTAACCGACAAGCTCCGCTACGGTGCAATTGAGCTTAGGCTGGGGATTGCGCTGCAAAATATAAGCTACAATCTGTTCCGGCGGAACTTGGGCTTTGCCGAAAATAGGGGTCTTATCTTCTTGTTCTGGTTTTTCCGGCGGCGTTTTCAAGGAAGCAAGGATGCCTTGGATACGCTGGGAAAACGGGGTTGGTTCTTCGGCGGCAACGGCAACTTCTTCCTTTTTCGCGTCCTTTGCCTTGGCTTTTGAGGCAGGATGATCTGCTGGGGAGGCAGAGACGGAAGCGGCAAAATAAAACAGCAGCAAGCTGCAGAAAAAGAGACGGAAATTCATGAGGGAGGGCTCCTTTCGTTCAAGAAAACATACAACAATAGAAGGCAGAGCAACTAAGAAAAAAGGCTAGGCGAGGGCGGCTTGTTCCAGAATGGCTAAAACCAAGCGGGCGCTATCATAGAGATCTTTTTCATCGATGTATTCTTCTGTGGTGTGAACTTTTTTCATGCCCACTCCCAGTACCGCCGTAGGCACGCCTTTGCGGTTGAAGTGGTTAGCGTCGCTGCCGCCGCCAGTGCCAGTGATGTGAACAGGTAAGCTTATTTGATGTGCTGCGGCTACGGCTAGGCTGACAGCCGGACTGTCGGGAGCCAAGCTGAAACTGTCGTATTGGCGTTGTACGGTGACTTCGGCTCTAGCGCCATATTCTTGGCAAGTGCGTTCCAAGGTTTCCTTCATATGGCGGCTTTGGGCTTCCAACTTTGCCAGATTACGGCTGCGGGCTTCCGCATGAATCTCTACATGGTCCGGGACGATGTTAGTTGCCGTGCCACCCTGAATCAAACCGACATTGGCCGTAGTTTCTTCATCAATGCGGCCAATTTTAAGGGCTGCTAAGGCTTTGCCTGCTGCCTGGATAGCGTTAATGCCTTCTTCGGGCGCGAGGCCGGCATGGGCTTTTTTGCCGTGCACAATGGCGGTAATGCTGTCTTGACCCGGGGCCATAGTGACGATTTCTCCGGGAGCGCCGTCGGCGTCCAAGGCATAACCAAAATCAGCTTTGAGCAGTGCGGCGTCCATGTGTTTGGAGCCTTTGAGGCCGCCTTCTTCATGGACGGTAAAGACGATTTGCACGGCTCCGTGAGGCTTGCCGCTCTCTTTCAGGGTGCGCAGGCCTTCTAAAATAGCGGTAATGCCGGCTTTGTCATCGCCTCCTAGGACAGTATCGCCTGCAGAGGTAATGCGGCCGTTTTCAAGACGGGGTTGGATGGAAAGACAAGGGGAAACGCAGTCCATGTGCGAGGTGAAAAGAACGGTAGGAGCGTTAGTTTTGGTGGCCGGCAGAGTGGCGATGAGATTACCGCAATTTCCTCCAAAATGCTGTTGCGCCTGGTCCTCTGAGACAGTGCAGCCGAGAGCTTCCAGTTTGCGGCGCAGCACTTCCGCTACGTCTTTTTCCTGACCGCTAGGGCAGTCCATGCGGACCAGCTCAAAAAATTCTTCCAACATGCGTGCTTCGTTAATCATAGTAATGCCTCCTGGTTTTATTTCGGGTTCGCGGGAATTTACGTTTACACGGAGGAATAGAGAAAGGGCCAGAGTAAGCAGAGGATTTAAAAATATTTATTCCCCAACTCGTACCCTCATTCGTATACTCCCTCTACTCCTGTTGCTTTTCGTTATTTCGTGCCTTGGGTTTACTTGCGCCTCGGCAGAGAGCTTGCTCGCCGAAGCGTTCGCGTAAGGTGTCGAGAGTTTGGTATAGCGCTTCTTTACGCTGGTCTTCTTCCATAAAAAGAGAACCTTGCTGCGTCAGGGGCTCTAATTGACCAGCGGTAAGACCCAACAAGCGCACTCCTTCCAGCGAAGATGCTTTTTGCAGCAATTCTTGAGCTGCTTGAAATAAGTCTTCGTCATAAGCCAACGGTTGCTGGTACGTATGGCTGCGGGTGATGGTGGTGAAGGAAGCGAAGCGTACCTTGAGCGTAATGGTGCGACCGCCGAGTTTACGAGAACGCAGGCGCTGGCCTACTTTCTGCGCTAGCTGCCGCAGGGCTTCCACTTTTTCTTCCGTACTCCGCAAATCTTGGTCAAAGGTGTTTTCATTACCAATAGAGTGGGCTTCCAGGCCAGTTGCTACTGGCCGGTCATCATGACCTAAGGCCAGTTCATGAAGCCAACTGCCTGTTGTATCGCCAAAGGCGGCTTGCAGCGCTGTCAGAGGCAGCTTGGCAAGCTGGCCAATTTTTTCAATGCCCAGTTGTGTTAGTTTAGCGGCGCTTTTGGGGCCGATGCCCCAAAGTCGGCGAATGGGCAGCGGCGCTAGAAACGACGCTTCTTCGCCATGGCGTACGATGACATAGCCGTGGGGTTTTTTGAGATCGGAAGCGATCTTGGCGAGGAATTTATTGGGTGCTAAGCCGGCGGAGGCGGTAAGTCCTATTTCTTCGTAGATCCGCTGGGTCAGCTGGCGCGGCAGTTCGGTAATGTCCGGGTGCAGCCATTCCATGCCAGTGAGATCCAAAAACGCTTCATCTAATGATAAAGGCTCCACTAGCGGAGAAAAGTCATTCATTATGCTGCGGATTTCGCGGGAGACCGCAGCATAATGGCGATGGTTGCAAGGGAGAAAGACGCCTTTCGGGCAGCGGCGCCGGGCTTCGACCATGGGCATGGCCGAGCGTACGCCGAAAAGGCGGGCTTCATACGAGGCGGTGGATACTACGCCGCGCTCGCTCAGACCGCCGATAATGACTGCCTGTCCTTTAAGTTCCGGGTGATCCCGCTGTTCCACAGCGGCAAAAAAAGCGTCCATGTCTACATGGGTAATCCATCGTTTCATGCTTTTATCATAGCGTGTTGCGAGGTCTAAGGCAAGGGAGGGCTTGCCAAAATACGTTAGTCTTTGCTATAATCAAGCTAAATAAGGAAAAGTCCATAATAAGGCAATGAAGCCTGCTGACTGTGAAATCATAGTTCAGCGGGCTTTTTTATTTTTTTAAGTAAAATGTGTCGGTTTTTTGACAATCTAAAGAGGATTCTAGTGGGTAAGTTCGAAATGATGACAGATATGTATGAAAAATCAACGAATTACCCCCAAAGGCAGGAGTGAATAGGATGGATGGCGTAAAAATGCGGGCGGCGAGCGAGCGCGGGCTTGTCATTGAGTTTGGTCAAGAAATTAATCCGGCTGTTAACGCGCGGGTGCACGGTTTAGCTAAAAAATTAGTGAACGAATACCCTGAAGTGATCCAAGAAGTGGTGCCTACCTATCGGTCTTTGCTGGTGTATTTTGATCCGCTGCAGATATCACGGGCCGCCTTGACGGTTAAAGTGGAACAGTGTTTGCGGGAAACCGCAGAAGAAGCAGTTGTCCATGAAGCCGAGCGAATCTATATTCCAGTATGTTATGACGAGGAATTTGGACCGGATTTATCGTTTGTCGCCTCTCATAATGGGTTGAGTGAAGCAGAGGTGGTAAAAATACATACTTCAAAACCTTATTTGGTATATATGCTTGGTTTTACGCCGGGGTTTCCTTACTTAGGAGGAATGGACGAGCGTATCGCTACGCCGCGGCTGACGAAACCACGCACCCGTATTCCCGCCGGCTCGGTGGGGATTGCGGGAAGCCAGACTGGATTTTATCCATTGGAAACGCCGGGAGGCTGGCAATTGATCGGCAGAACGCCGGTAAAAGCTTTCGATCCTGCAGCAAAGACGCCGTTTTTATTAGAGGCGGGAGTCTATTTGCAGTTTCAAGCTATTTCACGTGCGGAATATGAAGAACTGGCTGAAACGGTGGCGGCAGGGCGCTATGAGGTACGGCGAGATCGCGTAAGCTTGGGAGGTGTTAGCCGTGCTTGAGGTAAAAGAACCAGGTCTTTTTACGACGGTTCAGGATTTGGGACGTAACGGGTATCAAGCGTATGGCATGCCGGTTGCCGGTGCGATGGATGAGTATGCTTGTAAAATGGCCAATCGCTTGTTGTGTAATGAACCGGGGGCTGCTGTTTTGGAAATGACTCTGTTAGGAGGAAGCTTTTGCTTTCACCAGGCCTGCTGGGTTGCGGTAACCGGGGCGGCTATGCCGATTTCGCTTGATGGTAAGATGCAGTCTAATTGGAGCCGCTTTTTCGTTCCTGCCGGCAGTGAGTTGTCCTTTGGTTACGCGGAGCAGGGTTGCCGGACGTATCTTGCCGTACAAGGAGGGGTTGAGGTACCGGTAATTTTGGGAAGCCGTTCCACCTATACGCGAGGAACGATAGGGGGGCTAAATGGGCGCGCCTTAAAAACAGGAGACGTCTTGCCTTTAGGAGCTTGCGATCGGCGTCTTAAAAAGCCGCTCTTTTTGCCAGTATCGTACATTCCGATTCCAGAAGAGCGTCCCTTGGTGCGCGTTTTGTTGGGGCCGCAGGCGGAAGCCTTTACTGATCAGGGAGTGGCTGCCTTGTTTTCTGCAGACTATGAAATTTCTTCCGAGGCGGATCGCATGGGCTATCGCCTGGAAGGACCTGTAATTGAACATGTGGGAAAAGCGGATATTATTTCGGATGCCTTATGTCTAGGGGCAATTCAGGTGCCGGGGCATGGACAGCCGATTGTTATGATGGCGGACCGGCAAACGACCGGAGGATATACGAAAATTGGCGCGGTCATTGGCGCGGATCTGGGCAAACTTGCCCAGGCCAAGCCGGGAGACCAGGTGCGCTTTGTGCAGTGCAGCGATGCAGAAGCGGTGGCGGCGTTGCGCCAAATGCGCTCCTTAGAGCAGTCTGCTGCGGCGTGGCTGGCGGGGGCTGAGGAAAGTAAAGGTAGCAGGCAGTTTCGAATTGTCGTGGCCGGGGCCACATACGATGTGCAAGTGCAGGAAGGATGAAGACAATGAAAATGGATTTGAATTGCGATATGGGGGAAAGTTTTGGGACCTATAAGCTTGGCTATGATGAAGAAGCCATGCCGTATGTGACTTCAATCAATGTGGCGTGCGGTTTTCATGCTTCCGACCCGGCGAATATGCTAAAAACGGTGCGGCTGGCGAAAAAGTACGGCGTAGCGATCGGGGCGCATCCGTCCTTTCCTGATTTGGTAGGCTTTGGACGGCGCCTCATGGCGCTCTCGCCGGAAGAAGTATATGCTGACGTGCTATATCAGATCGGTTCGTTAGAAGCAATTTGCAGGGCGGAGGGCCTAAAACTTCAGCACGTGAAGGTTCACGGCGCTTTGTACAATGCGGCTGCTAAAGATTTGGTCTTGGCGACGGCCATTGCCAAGGCGATTAAAGCGGTAGATCCTGCTTTGTATATGCTGTGTTTGGGAAACTCCCTGATGGTGGAAGCGGCAAAAGCCGAAGGCGTTCCATATGTGGAAGAAGCCTTTGCGGACCGCGCCTATACGGCGCAAGGGACTTTGGTGCCGCGCAAACAGGAGGGCTCAGTTATTCATGATCCTCAACAAGTGGCGCAGAGGGTGCTGCAGATGGTAAGCGAAGGCCAGGTGCGGAGCCTTGATGGTCAGACGGTGCCAATTACGGCGCAAACGGTTTGCGTTCATGGCGATACGCCAGGAGCGGTTGCCATGATAAAGGCCATACGGGAAGCCTTGGATGCCGCTGGCGTAGAAGTGAAAGCCTTTGGAACGTTCTGAACGAAAAGGAGGGGGATTTACATGGAAAACGTAGCTTTGTTATCGCCACAGCAGGCGCGTCAATTGATTCGAGCAGGGAAGCTATGCCGGCCCACGTCGGGAGTTTCCCAGGGATATGCACAAGCAAACCTGGCGATTTTGCCCAAAGACTTGGCATACGATTTTTTGTTGTTTGCCCAACGGAATCCCAAGCCTTGTCCGATATTGGATGTAACGGAAGTAGGTTCGCCGGAGCCTCGCTTAGTAGGAAGCGGTGCGGATTTGCGTTATGACATCGCGAAATACCGAGTGTATCGCAAGGGGGAGTTTGTGGAAGAGGTCAGTAATTTAGAAGCGTACTGGACGAAGGATATGGTGGGCTTTTTATTAGGGTGCAGCTTTTCTTTTGAAACTGCGCTGCTGAAGAATAACGTGCCTGTACGTCATATTGAAGAAGGTTGTAATGTGCCGATGTTTATTACCAATATTCCCTGTACGCCGGCTGGCGTGTTTTCCGGGCCCATGGTGGTCAGCATGCGGCCTATACCGGAGAAAATGGTAGTGCGAGCGGTTCAAGTCACCTCGCGTTTTCCGGCGGTACATGGTGCGCCGGTGCATGTGGGTTCGCCGGAAAGTATTGGTATTCGCGATCTGAACAAACCGGATTTTGGTGATGCCGTTACCATTCGTCCCGGAGAGGTGCCGGTTTTCTGGGCTTGCGGCGTAACGCCGCAAGCGGTGGCGATGAATACTAAGCCGGAGCTGATGATTACGCATGCCCCGGGGTATATGTTTATTTGTGATACGACCGATGAGTCCTATGGGGTTATCTAAAAAAATAGTAGGAGGTATATCTATGGCAGAGCCTGTAATTTCTAAAACGGGTAATTCTGGAAAAACAAATTGGTCGGTGCTGCTAGGAGCGGCCTTTATTATGGCTACTTCGGCGATTGGCCCTGGTTTTCTTACGCAAACAGCGGTGTTTACGCAAAAATTCGGCGCTGATTTTGCCTTTGCTATTCTAGCGTCAATTGTGATTGATATTGGCGCACAGTTGAATGTGTGGCGGGTCATTACGATGAGTCGCATGCGCGGTCAGGATGTGGCCAATGCGGTATTGCCCGGTTTGGGACATTTTATTGCTATCTTGATTGTTGCAGGCGGGTTGGCCTTTAACATCGGTAATATTGCCGGTTGTGGCATGGCGGTCAATGTGTTGTTTGGCATATCGGTTGAGACAGGTGCTATGATTTCCTGTGTCATTGCCTTGGCTATATTTGCTTCTAAGGAGGCGGGGGCGGCTATGGATCAGGTGGCTAAGGTTCTTGGCGGCCTGATGATTGCGCTGACAACCTATGTTATGTTTGCCTCTAATCCGCCGGTGGCTACAGCGGCGGCGAAAGCTCTGTTCCCGGCGGATTATGGGATGCTGATGCTGCCCATGATTACCTTGGTGGGCGGTACGGTGGGAGGATATATCACTTTTGCCGGAGGGCATCGCTTGCTGGATGCAGGGATTGTAGGCGAAGAAAATCTTAAAGAAGTCAATAAGAGCGCTGTTACCGGTATTGTTGTTACTGGAGTAATGCGGGTTATTTTGTTCTTGGCCGTCCTGGGCGTAGTGAGTACCGGCGCACAATTGCTGGCTAGTAATCCGCCAGCATCGGTGTTCCAGATTGCCGCTGGCGATTTGGGGTATAAGTTCTTCGGCATCGTACTCTGGTCGGCGGCGATTACCTCGGTTGTGGGCGCGGCCTATACTAGCGTTTCTTTTTTGCGGTCTATGTCTAAAACGGTTGATACCTATAATTCCTATGTCATTATGGCATTTATTCTGATTTCTACTTTGGTTTTTGTACTGATTGGGCGTCCGGTGGCCATTTTGGTTTTGGTAGGCTCGTTGAACGGCTTGATTCTGCCGATTACGCTAGGGGCGATGCTTATGGCGGCGCGGAATAGGAAGATTGTCGGGGCTTATCAGCATCCGCTTTGGCTCTTTGTTTTTGGTATTTTGGCAGCGCTGGTTTCCGCTTATGCTGGCGCTACTTCGTTGCAGGGCATTGCAAGTCTTTGGAAATAGTAGGAGCTTTGGTTGCTTTGCGGTATAATTAAAAAAGAAATAGGTTGATCTTTAGGGAAAGGGCCGGCTTAGCGGCTCTTTTCCTATGTTGTGTCAGGAGGGGTTGGCATGAGCGATATCTCTTTTTTTCTTTCGATCCTCGTGTTTCTTGTTGCTTACGGGGTGATCATTTCGGAAAAGGTGCACCGCATGATTGTCGCTATGGCTGGCGGTATGGCGATGATCCTTTGCGGCTTTGTCAGCCAAGAAGCTGTACTTATGGAAGATATTGATTTTAATACATTAGGACTGCTGATTGGCATGATGATTTTAGTGGCCATCACGCGACGCACCGGCGCCTTTGAAGCGGTGGCCATCTGGGCAGCGAAAGTGACAAAAGGACGGCCTCTTTGGCTGTTGGCCTTGTTGTCCTGCATTACGGCGGTGGCATCCGCTTTTTTGGATAATGTCACAACGGTGCTCTTGGTGGTACCGGTAACCTTGACGCTGACCGACCGGCTGGACGTGAACCCTGTGCCGTTTTTAATTTCAGAGATTATGGCGTCCAATATTGGGGGGACGGCGACCTTGATCGGCGATCCTCCGAATATCATGATCGGCAGCGCCGTGGGCTTGAGTTTTAATGATTTTCTGCTGGAATTAACCCCAGTGTGTAGTATTATTATGATCGTGACCGTAGCACTGCTGATGTTTTTTTACCGCAAGGATTTGGATGTGACCGAAGAAAACCGTTCTAAGGTGCTGGCGCTGAATGCGGCAGAGCAGATTAAGGACTGGCTGCTTTTGAAGAAGTCCTTGGCTGTATTGGCCTTGACGATTGGTTCCTTTATGCTCCATGGCTTGCTTCATTTGGAGTCGGCGACGCTGGCCATGACAGGGGCGATGATCTTGCTGCTCATCAGCGGCGAGGAGCCCGAAGACATTTTGCTCCATGTAGAATGGCCGACTATTTTCTTTTTTATGGGTTTGTTTGCCTTGGTAGGCGGTTTGCGCGCTACCGGCGTGATCGGCGCGTTGGCGCAGTGGTGCTTGAGCATAACCCATGGGCAGGTGCAGGAAATGACCTTTTTGGTACTGTGGATCTCTGCTATTGCCTCGGCGTTTATTGATAACATTCCCTTCGTGGCGACGATGATTCCTTTGCTCAAGGAAGTGGGGCAACTGGGCGGGCTGCCTATGGAACCTGTTTGGTGGGCCTTGTCTTTAGGCGCCTGTCTGGGAGGAAACGGCACTCTCATCGGCGCCTCTGCCAATGTGGTTGTGGCCGGGATTGCGGAGAAAAATGGTTTTGTTATTTCCTTTAAATACTATTTGAAAATAGCATTCCCGTTGATGCTTTTATCAGTTGCTATTTCCCATGGGTACCTTTGGTTGACTTATTTTTATCATTAGAACGAAGTGAAGCAGGAATCGTGTTGCGATGTGTCGAATAAAGGAACAATTTCATCTGTCGGGTGGCATGCTGCCCGGCGGCGCAGGAGGTGCAAAGGACGGCAAAAGTGAACGGTGAATCCGCAAAGACAAACCAAAAGAATCAGGAGGTACCTAGCGGTATGAATGAACGTACTGTGTCGGTTCTGAAAACAGGTTTGGCGGGAATGGCGGCAGCGGCAGTTTTGTTTGGCGCATGGCCCCAGGCGGAAGCAGCGGTAATCACGGCGCCGCCGGAGGCCAAGCAGCATCAGGAATTGCAAGGTCAACGCCTGCCAGGAGAGTATGATGTGCGTTTTAACGACGGGCTGGTTGTCAGCGGTGTGTTGGCGGCCAAACAGGGGCAGCGAAATGCCGTTGGTCTTACTTATCGCGTAGAAGATGGTAGACAGCTTCGCCTTGCGGACTTGTTCCTTCCCGGAGATGCGTATGCTAAGCGTATTAATGCACTTATTATGGCTAGACCGGAAAGTGGGCGGTATTGTTTCCAAGGTATTCGCGAGGAGCAGACATTTTATTTGACGCCCCAAGGTATTGTTGTCTATTTTCGCCCCTGTGAGATTGCTCCAGCCCGCATGGGGCAAGTGGAGTTTTTGATTTCTTTTGCGCAGGTGCAGGAGTTGTTAAAACCAGAGTATCGTAATTTATAATTTTTAGGCGCAAGGCAGTATTGTCTTGCGCCTTTTTCATCTGTAAGAGATTTTGCTGTCGTCCCTGGCTATGGTTTGGACGAGAAAGCCGGGGAGCTTTTCGTTGAAAACTCGCTGGGAGAGGTGCTGGTAAGATATGAGACGGGTTGTGGTTAGTTGTATTTTAGCTGCATTAATGCTTTGTGGCGCAGCGATCGCTGCGGCCGACGCATTTTTGCCCAAAGGGGCAAGCGAACCGGCAGAAGTGGTTTTTGAAGGGGAAGTTTTGTTTTCTGTGCTGCTGCCGGAAGGAACCTTTAGTCCGGAAGAGCGGGCGGGAATTATTGAGGACCGTTTGAGTCGTTTAGCGGAAGAAGAAGCTTCACTGCCTGCGTTGAATGTATTTCGGGAAAATAACGAGTGGAAAATAACGGCGGGTCAGGTGCTTATTCATACAGTTAGAGAAGATGAAGCGCTTCTGGCGGGCGTTGATGTTGAAAATTTGGCTCGTCAACGGGCTGAACGGATGCAAACTGCGTTGGAGACGTATAAGCGCGTTCGTACGTGGGAGGGAAGGGGACGGCTGGCTGCGATTGAGGGCGGCGGCTTGCTAGTGTTCCTTTGTTTAGGGTGGCTTTGGAAGCGAATAGGACGGTTTGTGCAGAATCTGATCCCCTGGGTGGCGACCTTGACGTCGGCGCGCGCTCAGCTGCAGAACTGGCAGGTTTTAACGCCGCTTGTAGTGGGAACTAGGCTGCGTCAGCTTTGGACCGTAATCTACCGTTTGGGCTGGCTGATGCTGCTATACATATATGCGTCGTTTTCATTATCTTTTTTTTCGTGGACTAAGGATATTTCCGGCAAACTACTGAGCTTTTTGTTGGGGCCGGTTGGTCAGATTTCACAATGGTTCGTCGATCAGTTGCCCAATTTAATGATGATTGTAGTTGTTTTGTTTTTTAGTCGTTACGCGCTGCGGTTGATTCATACGGTGTTTCGGCAACTGCAGAATGGGAATCTGAAATTGAACGGATTCTATGCGGAATGGGCGGAACCTACGTATCGCATCGTGCGCTTACTGTGGGTGTTATTGGTTTTAGTAGTAATTTTCCCCTATATTCCGGGTTCTAACTCGGAAGTCTTCAAGGGAGTGTCCGTTTTTGTCGGCGTTTTAGTTTCTGTAGGCTCTTCCTCACTCATGTCTCAGATTTTGGCGGGGACGGCGTTAATCTATACCCGGGCTTTTCGTGTAGGCGATCGGATCAAAGTGGGCGATGTTGTCGGCGATGTCTTGGAGAAAGGGCTGTTGGCAGTCAAATTGAAAACGGTGAAGAATGAGGAAATCACGGTTCCTAATTCGACGTTGCTGTCTTCGCATGTAGTGAATTATTCCTTGCTAGCGGAAGGGCCGGGGCTAATCTTATATACGGAAATAACGATAGGGTATGACACTTCGTGGAGGCAAGTGCATGAGCTGCTATTGCAAGCGGCGAAAGAAACAACCTTTATATTGGAACAGCCGCAGCCATTTGTATTGCAGCGGGCTTTAAATGATTTTTATGTGGTGTATCAATTGAATGCATATACCCGGCAGCCGCAGAATATGTTGGAAATCTATTCGGAATTGCATCAACGCATTCAGGATTCTTTTTTTGCGGCGGGGGTGGAAATCATGTCTCCTCACTATATGGCGGTGCGTGATGGCAGCGCGATTGCGATGCCGCAGGAATATCCCGCCGATAAAGCGCCCCCGGCGAGTTGGCGCGTGGAAATGCAGGAGAAAAAATAATTACGTTGGCGACGCTGTTGAGGCAAGTTGGAGAAGGATATCGCTCTTGACAAGAAAAGTACGTCGTCCTAAACTAAAGTCAGCGATATAGTACGAAGAGGTGAACTAATTTGCAAAGAATGAATTGTAGGCCCTATGCGGCGGCGATGTTGGCGGCGCTTGTGTTTTTGGGGGGCTGTGGAGCGAAACAAGAAGTATTGGAAAATAAAGTGGCTGTTAAAGTGGAAAGCGTTGGCGCGAGCAATCAATTGGCCAGCGGTCTTTATGCCGGTGAGGTGAAGGGGCGCAAGGAGAGCCAGCTTTCCTTCCGAGTGGCCGGCAAGATTCAAGAACGGTTAGTGGACGCTGGGGCCAGAGTGGCTCCGGGAGATCCGTTATTCCGATTGGAACCCAGCGATTTGACGCTGTCTTTGGAACGGGCGGCTTCCGGCGTGGCTGGTGCTGAGGCGGATCTGAAACTGGCGCAGCGAAATCTGGAACGTTCTCGAGAACTTTATGAACAGCAAGCGATTAGCCGCCAAGCCTATGATACGCAGGTGGCCCAATATGAGGCGGCGGAAGCCAAAGCCAGGTCGGCGACAGCCGCCTACGGCGAAGGGGGCAATCAGCTTTCTTACAGTGTGCTTACGGCGGATCGCGCCGGGGTCGTTTCTGCCATCAGCGGCGAAGTCGGCCAGGTGGTGTCTGCAGGGCAGCCGGTATTGACGCTGGTAGGAGACGGGGAAAAGGAAGTGGAGTTTGCAGTGCCGGAAAACCGCGTGCAAGAGCTATTCGCCGGGAAACCGGTGCAGGTCTCTTTTTGGGCGCTGCCGGGGATGGTGGTTTCCGGCAATATTCGGGAAGTGACGCCCCAAGCGGATCCGGTAACCCGTACATATAAGGTTCGCGTGTCTTTGGTGCAGCCTCCAGAGCAAGTATATTTAGGCATGAGCGCTAGCGTGGCCCTTGAAGCCGGTGCGGTGCAGGCGCTGCGCATTCCCTTGGCCGCTGTATATCAGAGCGATGGCCAAAGCGGCGTGTGGGTGGTACAGGATGAAAAAGTGCATTTTCGCCCGGTGCGCTTGGGCGAGTACGGCAAGAATGATGTGGTGGTGTTGGAAGGGCTTGCTGCGCAGGAAACGATTGTTGTTGCTGGCGTGCAGAAATTGTCGGAAGGCCAGAGCGTCCGCATTTGGGAAGGAGGCGGACGTTGAGTGCAGCATTTTAATCTGAGCGAATGGGCTCTTAAGCACAGGCAGCTCATGTATTTTTTCATGGCTCTTTGTTTTGTGGCGGGGATTCTTTCTTATTTGCGATTGGGACGGGCGGAGGATCCTTCCTATACGGTGCGTGAGATGGTCGTATCTGTGGCTTGGCCGGGAGCGACAGCCAAGCAAATGGAAGAGCAAGTTGTCGATAAAATTGAAAAGAAGCTGCAGGAAACCCCGGGGCTGGACAGCATCCGCAGCAAATCGCAGCCCGGGGTGGCTACGATCTATGTGAAGGTGGATGACTATGTTGCGATTAACCAGATTAAGCCGACATGGCTGAAAGTGCGCAATATGGTGGGCGATATCCGCTCGACTTTGCCTGCGGATATTCAAGGTCCCTTCTTTAATGATACTTTTGGGGATACCTTCGGTTCTATTTATGTGCTGACGTCGGATGATTTTTCTATGGCCGAGCTGAAAGACGAGGCCGATCGCCTGCGCCTGCAACTGCTAACGTTGCCGGATGTGAGCAAGGTGGACATTATTGGGGCGCAGCAAGAGAAAATTTATATCGAAATTGAGAACAGCAAACTTGCGGCGCTGCAGTTGGACCCGGCATTAATTGTACAGACCTTGAGCCGGCAGAATGCGATGACTCCGGCAGGGCGCATGGAGACGGACAGCGATAATGTATATCTGCGCGTCAGTGGTATGTTTCAGAGTGTGGAACAGATTCAGAGCCTGGGCATCAGGGCCAACGGGCGCACCTTTCGTCTCGGGGACATTGCTAGGGTGCATCGCGGCTACTCGGAACCGCCGGACGCGAAGATGTATTTTAATGGTAAGCCGGCTGTCGGTTTGGCTGTGTCCATGCGCGACGGAGGGAATATCCTTTCCTTGGGGGAAAATCTGAACAAGGAACTTTTACGCATACGTGCGGAAATGCCGGCGGGCATGGAGATTTCGCCGGTAGCGGATCAGCCGCAGGTAGTTAAAGAGTCCATTAGTGAATTTATGAAGACTCTTTTAGAAGCGGTAGTCATTGTTTTGGTGGTTAGCTTTTTCAGTTTGGGCCGCCGGGCAGGTCTGGTAGTGGTCTTTAGCATTCCCTTGGTGCTGTGCTGTGTGTTTATTGCCATGAAGGGCACTGGCATTGATTTGCACAAAACGTCTTTGGGGGCGTTGATTATCGCCTTGGGTCTCTTGGTGGACGATGCCATCATTGCGATCGAAATGATGCAGCTAAAGCTGGAGCAAGGCTTCGACAAGGAGCGGGCCGCCAGCTACGCTTATACCGTAACTGCATTTCCCATGCTGACAGGTACGTTGATTACGGCCGCCGGTTTTATGCCTGTAGGCTTTTCCGCTGGCAGCACCTCGGAATACACAGGCGCTATTTTCTGGGTGGTGGCCATGGCTTTGGTAGTGTCCTGGATTGTGGCGGTAACGGTCATTCCTCTCTTGGGACATCGCATTTTAAAAGTGACGCCTCATATCGGAGAGGCCGAGGCGGGAGAGCATGAAGTGCCGGATACTCGTTTTAATCGGGCTTTTCGACGTATCCTGGAATTTTGTTTGCGGCGGCGCTGGCTGGTCATTGGTACGACCTTGGCGGCCTTTGTCGCCTGTATCGCGATGAACAGCTTGGTGAAAGAAGAATTTTTCCCGCAATCGGTGCGGCCGGAGTTGATCGTGGATCTGACGCTGCCCGAAGGGGCGTCGCTGGAACAAACGGACGAGGCCTTGCAAAAGTTCCAAATGCTTCTTGCAGAGGACAAGCGGATTGTGAATATCGCCGGCTATTTGAAAAAGCCGACGCCTCGTTTTGTGTTGGTAGTAGATGCGCCGCCGGGAGGCGATAATTTTGCTCAGGCTATTATCCTTACTACTAGCGCGGAAGCTCGTATTTCTTTAGAACAGCATATTCGGGATGTTGTTGCGCCGCAATTGCCGCAGGCCTTGGTTCATACCCGAGTGCTTTCCACTGGTCCGCCGGCGTCGTATCCGGTGATGCTGCGCGTATCCGGCGAGAAAGTAGGCAAGGTACGTGAAATAGCCTCGCAAGTGGCGGCGGAATTGCGTGGCTATCCGGGGGTTACAACGGTTGCCTATGACTGGTTCGAACAAGGTAAATCCGTGCGGATTGCCGTAGATCAGGATAAGGCGCGCGTGATGGGAGCGGACAGTCAAGCTCTTTCGGCTAGCTTGCAGACGGCGCTGTCCGGTTACAGCATAACGGATTATCGGGAGCGGGATAAAACGATTCCTTTGGTGTTACGCAATGAAGGAATTGATAAAAATGATTTGGCGGCGCTAAAAACGTTGCAAATTCACATAGGGCAGGGACGGTATGTGCCGCTGGAACAAATTGCTCAAATTTCCTATGGAGCGGAGGATGCCTCGATTTGGCGGCGCACGCTGCGGCCGACTATTACCGTACAAGCAGAGGTAGCTAAAGGCGTAACAGGCAATGATGTAACGAGCGGCGTTTATGAGCGTCTAGCTCCGCTGCGCCAGCAGCTGCCGCCCGGGTACGCCATTGCGATTGGCGGTAATGCCGAGGATAGCGCTAGGTCCATGGCGGAGCTGGTGGAAATTTATCCGGCGATGATCGTAGTGATTCTTATCCTGCTGATGCTGCAACTGCAGAACATTTCCAAAATGCTGCTGGTGTTGTTTACGGCGCCCTTAGGCCTAATTGGGGTAACTTTGTTTTTAGTGGCGCTGCAAAAGCCGATGGGCTATGTAGCGCAGCTGGGGGTTATTGCGTTGGCGGGCATGATTATGCGTAACTCCGTAATCTTGATTGATCAGATCGACCAGCATTTGGCCAAGGGGGAATCGCCTTGGCATGCGATTATCAATTCGGCGCTGCTTCGCTTTCGTCCGATCATGCTAACGGCGGCAGCAGCTATTTTGGCGATGATTCCTCTTTCGGGCAGCGCTTTTTGGGGGCCTATGGCGGTGGCGATTATGGGCGGCCTTTTTGTGGCTACCGTGCTGACGCTGCTTTTCTTGCCAGCCCTTTATGCAGCTTGGTACAAAGTTGAGTCAAAGCAAACAGAATGAGAATATTCAGACTTTAAAAGCGCTTAAAAATCATATATAATGAAAGAAGAAGTCAATAGTTTCCTAAACCGTGAAGGAGGGGAAGAGTATGCTCACTAGCAAGATTATGGTTGCGTACGATGGCTCAACGTATAGCAAGGTGGCATTGGAATGGGCGCTGGCTTTGCAGGAACGTCTGGGAGTGACGGTAGATGTCGTTACTGTTCTGCCGCCAATTGGAAACCTCTTCATGTATGCGGATTATCCTATGGATATGACGAGTGTAAGGGAAAGCCAGAAAGAAGGCATGGTAAAATCCATGGAGCTGCTGCGTGCGGAATGCGCCGATAAGGGGCGGAAAGTGGAAACGCACATTCTGGAGGGACATATTGTGGATACGCTGATTGAGCACAGCGTAGCTAGCGGAGCGGAGCTGATCGTCAGCGGTACGCGCGGCGCAGGCGGCTTTGAAGGCTTACTGATTGGCAGCGTAGCGCAGAAGCTGGTCGCTTACTCCAAAGTTCCGGTCTTGGTTGTCAAATAGCAAAAAGCCGCAAACGCACACTCGCGGAGCCTCTGCAGAAATGCCGGGGCTTCGTTTTTATCTCTATACGAGAATTTACAAGCTTTGAGAGGGTGAGATAGGAAAACTGGCGGGGGATAACGAACCGCGAAATACGCGAAATGCGCGAAAGGGTTTTCAAGGGCTAGGAGCTTTTGTATAAATGGCAGCATAACTGTATTTGAGACAAGATTTCCGCGCGCCTCGCAAAACCAGGAGTCGACGGCAGTTCCGCGAACTCGCTGGCGCTCAGACATACGGAACTTTTCTCCGTCGCCTCCTGTTTTTTGCGTCCTGCGGACCGTCTTGCTCCCCAAAAGTCTCAAATACAGTTACGGCCACCTCACTTAAGCCGTTCCCTTATATTACTCCTCTGGCTTTTCCCTGTTACTCTGCGTTCCGTATCTCTTTATAAAAACAGAAAATTCACTTACTTGTCTTGACGATGAAAACAGGCAGAGGTATAATAGAATCACTCTCGGAAAAAGAAACAGAGAAAAGTGGTTGACAGAAGACTGCTTCCAATGGTATACTCACTTTCGTCGCCGAGAGAGAGCCCAGGCAGCCAGCAGCAAACGCCGCGCAAGCAGCGAATGAAAAAGCCGGTTGACAAGGCGGGGGCAATGTGGCATAATAAACCACGTTGCCGCTGAGAAACACAAGCGACACAAGTGCTCCTTGAAAACTGAACGATGCAAACAAGCCAGATGTGCGAGGCAACCTTTGCCGCAAGGCGAAGGAAGTCAATTAAAATTTTTTTTTTAAACTAAGAGCTGACATCAGTTCTTCGATTTTATCGGAGAGTTTGATCCTGGCTCAGGACGAACGCTGGCGGCGTGCTTAACACATGCAAGTCGAACGGAGATTCAGCAATGGATCTTA